>JAHDWY010000480.1:3844-4332 GCA_023384315.1 Candidatus Hydrogenedentota bacterium
TCGGAAAGATCGGTAGCGACATATAGGGCCCAATTCTCGTCAATCGACACTTGCCGTTCATCCGCGAGGCGCTTCAACTCTGCCATCGCGGCCACATCATCTTCGAGAACGATGCGGTAGAGGGCACGGTTCTTGGCAATTGATTGGCCGTTTGCTTCCGAGATATGGGCGATTGGCATCAGATTGTTATCGTACATGGCGTTTAGCATCGTGTTGATCTTTCCCATGTTGCTCACGCCAAAGAACGCCATCAATCCGGCAACAACAAGTAATAGCGAGAATCCGATAAACAACTTCGTACTAAGTTTTGAATCGGTATACCATTTCATAGCACGTTCTCCCTGCGGCACAATCGGTCCGCAACATGTCCGTTTCAGCCGTGGCCGCGCCCTGACGCAGGGCGACGAGACCCGTCTGGCGGTCAGCCCTTAGTTGAGTTCAATGTCGCCCAAGGCGCGGTCACTGTCCAGAAGGATGATGACCTTGTC
>JAHDWY010000481.1:0-1864 GCA_023384315.1 Candidatus Hydrogenedentota bacterium
TTAATCGTCATCTTGGCAGTAACAGTGATAATACCCTGATCGAAAGCGCGGTCATGTATTGCATTGAGACATAAGCCATTCCTTGGATTGAGTCGGTTTGCTGCATCCACGCGCCAGGGCAGAATATGACTAGCAACTAAAAGTTCAGGGACAGCAAGACCAGTAATACAGCAGCGATACTCATAAGAACTGAGCACAGAACGCCGAAAGAAGGCCTGACCGACTCTGGTTTTGGAAATACTTTGCGTCTCCTTACCTTCATAGTTGACGCACGCTGACGATTCATCTTCACGAGGAGCTTGAAACGAAAAGACATGACCGAGATCAAAGGTTTTCATTGCATCACGGCTCTCGTCACAAAACCGGCTCCAGTCCAAATGGATTTCTTCCCACATGGCTCGATCCGTAGCCGACGCGCCCACAAGCCCCTTACGCCCACTTGATGTGATCGCAGGATCCAAACTCGCAATGTTCGTCAATTTCATCGCCAGAGCGGATGGCGTTCTGCCGATTCTCTCCGCGCATTGGACAATTAGAGGATTTCGCGAGTGCATTCTGCCAAAAGGCAATTGGCAGTAAAGATGAAATGCAACTAGCAGTTGATTTCGAGTCCAGGCAGCGTGTATCGGCATTTCCACCTTTCCGAAATCTTCGTACGCGCGCGAGCCACCAACATCAGGTACAACACTTCAAGGTATTAGCGAGAGCCGGGCAGAGTCTTGTTGAGCCCAAGTCCCTTCACAATCGCTGCACATATAACACAGTGTAGTTGCGGAATCCAGGATTCGGCGGGCATAGGAAAGACTCGGACCCCATGTATTTCCTGTGCGACTTTAGCCTGGTGCGTATCATAATTTGGTAACAGCCGCCTTCGCTTGGGGTAGAATTACATGAAGGAGTCTGTCTAGCGCGCTTTTGCGGAGGCAGCACCTTGAGCCAGGTCAAACCAGCATTCACGAACCGTGCGAAACTTCGCGTAGCAATGGGGTGCGTCATGCGTAAGTATCTACCATTTCTCGGCATAGCCGTATTGATCGCGCTGGCGGCGGGGTGTCCGAAGCCGCGGAACCGGACTTTTGAATTCACCAGCGCGGACCTCCAGGGCGGGGGGCGCTGGACCAATTTCCTGGCGGGAGCGGCGGAAGATACGGCCGGCGGCGGGGACACGGCGCCTGCCCCGACTCGCGAGATTGTCGAGCCGGACGTGATCCGGCGGGACGGCGACCTGCTCTACGTCCTGAACCAGTATCGCGGACTCACGATTGTCGATCTCGACACGGAGGAACTGGTCGCGCAGGTGCCGACCTTCGGGTATCCGCGCGACCTGTACCTCGTGGGGGACCGGGCCTATGTGCTCGTGGCGTACGCGTCGGAATTCGACGTGAAAGACGACACAATTTCATACGACATCGAATCGCGGTTGTACGTGGTCGATGTGGCGCAGCCGGATGAGGCCGAGATTCTCGGCACATTCGATCTGGAAGGAGACCTCGTCGAAAGCCGGCTCGTCGGCGATATTCTGTACGCGGTGGGCGCGGATTACGAGTGGTATTGGCTCGATGGCGGGGTGGCCGAGGGCGGGGGAGGAAGCGTGGTCAAAGCGCAGACTTCCGGCTCGTGGGTGACCAGCATCAACATCGCGGACCCGAACAACATTTTTGAAGCCGATCAGATTTCCTTCGACGGAATCGGCAACGTCATCCATGTCACGACCGAGGGTATTTACGTGGCGGCGAGCAGTTGGCAGACTGATTCGACGCAGATTACCTGCGTCGACATCAGCAACCCGGCGGGCGCGATGCAGGTGCGCGATTCCGTGACGGTGCCCGGGCAGGTGGCCGACAAGTTCAAGATGGACGTCTGG
>JAHDWY010000481.1:1874-4332 GCA_023384315.1 Candidatus Hydrogenedentota bacterium
TGGAATCAGGTGCTGCGCGTCGTATCCAGCGCGTGGAGCGACGAGCGCCGGATCTATGTGTCGACTGTCGATGTTTCGGATCCAAACGATCTCGTGCCTTTGGCGGAACTCGAATTTGAACGCGCGCGCGGCGATTCCCTTTTTGCGACGCGCTTCGACGGCGCTCGCGCGTACGTGGTGACGTACTTCGTCGTGGACCCGTTGTTTGTGGTCGACCTCTCCGACCCGATGAACCCGAGCATTGAGGGCGAACTGGAAGTGCCGGGCTGGTCCACCTACATCGAGCCCATGGGCGACCGCCTGCTGGCGCTCGGCGTCGACGACACGAACGGCCGCCGGGTCAGCATGAGCTTGTTCAACGTGGCGGACCCGGCGAATCCCTTCCTCATCGAACGCGTATCCTTCGGCCAGAACTGGAGTTGGTCGAGCGCGTACAACGACGTGAAAGCCCTGACGGTGCTCGACGACCTGATTATCGTGCCCTTCTCGGGATGGGAGGATGACTTCGGCGGGTTTGAACGCCTGCAGTTCATCTCTTATACCCCGGACGACCTCACGAAGAACGGCGTGGTCGATGTGGAAGGCACGGTATTGCGGACCTTCGGGTACAACGACCTTTACTACGCGGCGACGACGGAGCAGTTGGCGAAGATCGACGCGACCGATCGAAACGCGCCGCAGGTGGTCGACAGCATCGTGCTCGCGGAAAACGTCGCGGATTTTGTTGAGCTGTCCGCGAGTCTCGGCGTGGAATTGATCACGCAATACGATACGGGCCTGACGATTGCGCGCCGCGCGGATCTGCCGCTCAAGAGCGCGGCGGGCGAAGTGGAAGTGGCGATCGGCGAGTTGGTGGATGCCTTCGCCTACGGATCATCGGCCGTACTGGTCGGCGCGACGTGGGACGGCGAGTCCGCTTACAAGGTGGCCATTGTCGACTTCACCGATCCCAACGCGCCGGAGATCGACGCGATCGTCGATGTCGACGTTTCCCCCTACTACGGTTACTGGTGGTGGGGTCCCTACCTTCCCTACATCGACACGGTCGGCGTCGCGAGCGACGCCCTCATCGCACCCTGGTATCCAGTTCAGCAGCAAGGGTCGGCCTTCCTGATTGGAAACCGGCTCGTGCTGCGCTGTTCCGCTGACTCGTATGACGACGTCATCGGAGGTGAGGCGCCGAATGAAGGATTGGCCATCGTCGACCTCACGCAACCGGCGTGGACTTCGACGGTCGGCCTTGGATTCGAGCGCGTCGTTTCCGTGCACGACGGCGACGGCAAGGTGTATATCGCGAGCAAGGTGGCCTTGAACTCGTTTAATGTCTTCGGCGACCCGCTGTGCGCCTACTTCGTGACGGCCTTCGATCCGGCGACCGGCGCGGCCAGTCCGACCGCCAACGTGCCCGGCATCTTCGTGCAGTACGACGCAGCAACGCAGATCATGACCTTGCGCGACGACCAGTGGTCCGCCGGGTACGATTACACAAGCACCCTGAATACGGTGCAGTGGACCGGCGGCGACACCGTCACGGAACTGGATGAATTGACGCTGCCGGACGGCACTTCCAACGTCCTGGGTCGCGGCAGCAAGATCTTCCTCGAGGCGTACGACAACGGCGTACTTCTCTACGGCGCTTCGGTCGCCGCGAACGGCAATCTGAGCCTCGGCCAAAGCACCTTGGTGACCGATGGCTGGGCGAACCTCATCGACGCGAAGGGCGCCAGCGCGTACCTCTCGGTGGGCGGCGGCGCCATCGCGCGGTACGACTGCACGGGGAAGCCGTCCCTGGAGGAACTGGTCCAGGTCATGGGGACGCCTTCACAGATGCACTTCGGATCGAGTGCCGCCTACGCGCCATTGGGATACTTTGGCATCGTGTCGCTCGAACTCTAAGGCTCACGGCACAAGAAAATGGCGGATGGGTTCCACGGGAATGGGGAACCCATCCGCTTCTGCATCACATCGCCAACCAGTACGACGCCCTAAGCCCTGGATCACAAGAAGCATTCATAGCTCCTTGTCCAAAAGTCCCCCTTTGAAGGGGGATTTAGGGGGATATTCATTCATTCTCTACGAAGCGAAATCCGCCACAGCCGGATGCACCAGATTCTCGAAATCGCGGTAACTCATGCGGATAAGCTCGGTATGAGTGCCCGCGTTGAACGCGATCTGCTCGTCCCTAGCCAAGTCTTCCTGCACCCAGACGTCCATACCGTAGAGGTTGCCGAAGGGCGGCATGGCGCCTGTTTCGCAATCGGGAAAGAGCTTCTTCAAGTCTTCTTCCCGCGCGAGGTCAAGGTGTTTGGCGCCGGTCACCGACCGCAGCTTCTCCACGTCCAAATGATGGTGGGCGGGCAGCACGGCCATGCAGACGCGTCCGTCCACCTTGACGACGACTGTTTTCGCGAACTCCCGTCCCTTAATGTGGGTGACCTGCGCGGTGCGCTGGGCCGGA
>JAHDWY010000482.1:0-1428 GCA_023384315.1 Candidatus Hydrogenedentota bacterium
GATGGCCTGATTTCGGGGCGCAGGCTCGATGATCTCATCGCGCGGTATCGCTATGACTTGTTCGATGATTTCCTGCCGTTCATGGATGCGCACGTCATCGACCACGAGTTGGGCGGGTTCATGACGACCGCGGACCGGTCGGGCAGGACTGTCTCCACGGAGAAGCGGACGTGGTTCGAGGGACGGGGCATCTGGGTGTATTCCCACCTCTACCGAACGCTCGCGCCGGAGGACCGGTACCTGGAGGTCGCGCGGAAGTCGGTGGACTTCATGTTGCGCGCGAAACCGGCCGGCGACGCGCCGTGGCCCAGTTCGATGACCCGCGAAGGCGAGGCCATGGAGGACCAGGGTGTCCTCATCGCGGGCAAACGGTATCCCACCGGGGGCCAGGTGTACGACGACTTGTTCGTGGCCGAAGGTTTTACGGAGTACGCCCGCGCCACGGGCAAGCGCGAGTTCCACGACCAGGCCGTCGATATTCTCTTCCGCTGCGAGAACCGGTTTAACGACGAAAACTACGCGCCCACCGCGCCGCTCGTGTACATGGGCGAGATGGAGGCCCCGTTGTTGCCGGGATGCCGTCTGTTGGGCGTGCAGATGTTGATGATCCGCGTGGCGACCCAGTTGCTCGAAGCGGAACACGACGACCGCGTGCAGGCCCTTACCGACCGCTGCGTCGAAGCGATCCTAAAACGCCACTACAATGCGGAATTCGATCTTCTCGTCGAAGTGCTGAATCACGACTACTCGAAACCGGACAACATCTACGCGCAATTAGCCTATACCGGTCACGGCATCGAGACCTTGTGGATGGTCCTGGCCGAAGCGGTGCGGCGCAAGGACCGCGCCCTGTTCGACGACGCGGCACGCCTGTTCCGTCGCACGCTCGACGTGGCGTGGGACGACGTGTATCAGGGCTGGTACCGCGGCTGCCGCCACGTCGACGATAACATCTGGATCCTCGACAAGGCCCTATGGGTGCAGGAGGAAGCGCTGGTCGGATTGACGCTGATCGTCGAACACACCGGCGCGGAATGGGCGAAGGAGTGGTTGCGCCGCGGGTATCCCTACGTCATCGAAAACTTCCCGCTCAAACCGCACGGATACGCGCTCTGGGACATCTACCCCGACCGCAAGGTGACCTTCGTCGAGGAGTTTAATCGCATCGAGCATTATCACCATCCGCGTCATCTCATGCTGAACCTCGAAGCCCTGCAACGTATGAAAGATCGCGGCGGCGCGATCTCGTCACTTTTCGCGTAACGACCAAATCATACTGTCCGTCCCCGTACTGCCGCGCTCGCCGAGCGCGGCAGATCCCCGGGACCGACCGTGAATGCATCAAGGCCGCCCCCGAACCGCGCGAAGAACATCCCCCTTGCCCCCTTCAAAGGGGGAATTGTGCGCAACGCTTTGCGTTGCGCCGTT
>JAHDWY010000482.1:1438-4323 GCA_023384315.1 Candidatus Hydrogenedentota bacterium
GGTGTTCTTCGCAACCGAATTCATGCAAGGCCGCCCGCCACACGACCGCGCGCGCTTCAGAACCAGAGATCTCTGCGTAACGCAATTCCCCCTTTGAAGGGGGCAAGGGGGATGTTCTTCTTCTTCCTCCCGAAACCGTTACACCTCTCCGGCTACACGCGCGCTACTCGCCGTCGGCTTCCACGATCCGAAACGTCTGCTCGGAATTTTCGATGAGTTTAGCCGCCGCTTCGAGTTCGCCTCTGCCGTAGAGAATGTCGATCTGCGACAAGAGCCGGCGCAAATCCCATGCGGTTTGCGAGGTCCGTTGCGACGCGCGCGCGTCGGAGTCCAGTTGTCGCAAATCGTCCATCGGTTGGTCCGCGATGGCACGATCCACAACGCCGGACCAGTGCGTGTAGAAGTCGGCGTACTGCAATTCGCGCAGGACGTCCTGCGCGTAGCGCTGGAAGTTGCCGGACTCCGCGTTGGCGGCATCGACGAGTTTCGGGTCCGCGTCGTACTTGCGGCGCGAGGCCATGGCATCCATGAAGCGCCGGTTCGCGGCGTTCGCCTCGGGCAGAATCTCGTTCACATATCGATCGCTCAGCGCGTCGACATCCCATACGAGGTCTTCCGCGCGCGCATCAATCACCTGCGCCACGCGATGCCAGTCGCCGAAGTCATACTCCCACCGGTCGACATAGCCGTCGCCGTCTGTATCAAACGTGCGGATTTCGCCGAGCGCGCCGAGCCCGGCAAAATGCCCCACCTGCATCCAGCCTTCCTGACCATGCTTGAGATGAATGCGGCGATCGATGGGACTGTAATAAAGTTCGCGCGCGTTCGTGGGCGTTGTGCTGTACTCGCGCCTCACGTTCCACTTCTGACCCGGCCCGCCGGTGTTTTCCATGAACCGCCGTTCCCAGGTCCAGAAGACACCTTCCCACCGGCGGTCCTCATCGCTGTTCTCGCCGTAGCCGATGTCGATGGTGTCATCGCTCTCCTCATGCCAACTGAAGCCCGTCTCCTTCGCGTCATACGCGTCGCAGATGTCCCGGAGATCGGCCCAGGGCGTGACGATCGTCGTCTGGGGCGGACGCCGTTTCGCGTTCACGTGTTCCATGCCGGGGTACTCGTAGGGCACCGCGCCGACGAGGTTGAAACCGAAATCGTAGTGCAAGGGCGACTCGTCCGTGCTGCCCTTGTCAATATCGAACCCATATCGTACGTTCACGATGCCCACATGCCGAAGCGCCGGATTCCACGGCGCGGCGAAATGGCTGTAGTCGTTCGCGTAATCCGGGTCCACGTCCGTGTCGTAACTGATGGGTACCGCGCTGCACCGGATGACCGTCTCGCTCTGCCCGTCGCCGTCCGTGTCGTAAAAGGCGAAGGGGCATTCCGAAATGGGCAACCAGCCTCCAGTTTCCGTGTTGAGCTTGTTCATGTAGATCATGCTGTCGCCGTAGGGGTCGCTTTCGAAAAAGCTCGGCCCGCCGTACTCGTACCCGCTCAGGCTCCACATGCTGCTGTCGTCGTCGAGATCCATGCCGAACCAGCAGTACCGCAACTCGCTGTCCACGAAGTAGCGGATGTCCATCTCGTCGGGATCGTTGTCGCCGTCGGAATCGATGTAATCGACCATGCGATCCACCGTCCCGTCGCGGTCGTAGTCCGCCACGTAACAATCCGAATCGCGGTCGCCGCCTTCGGACACGCTGCCGTCCTCGTCGTCGTCGATAACCCAGACAATGGCGTCCTGCGGTTTGCCGCCGCGATCTTCAAACGTCTCGCGGCGAACGAGGCCCTTGCCCTCATCAATCTCGAAGGACTCACCCACTTCCAGCGCCGTCGCCTCTTCCCACCACGGCTTCGCATCCAGACGAAGCCCGCCGGTCGCGGTCAACGCCGTCGCCAGCGGGTGCGAGCGGGGTGCGTGACAGGTTTCAGCGCAGGAGACTCGACTGCCGCGGCGGTAGCGAGAGCCCATATCGAAATCAGCGGGAATGCAAGTGGCACACGAAACATAATTCTGCTCCTTGCGAATAAGTCATGATCAACTCTTAACCCTATACGATCCGGATTTGCCCCGTTTCTTAATCGTAGCGTGTCTTCTAGATGTTCGGCAAACACGTCTCGAACCAACACAAGATCGCTCAAGGATCCGTGGCATCAGCGATCAATGGATCACAGACTCAACAAGAGCCGCTTGTTCTGGCCGCTGACTCGGAGGTTGGCTTGCCGGTCTCGCGTCTGAATGATATTCTCAGAAAGGTTCGTTCGACTCCTTCCACTCAGGAAGAGTGGCGAGGTCAAAGCATGTCGCAACAGTCTGTTCTTTCCTTCTCGTACAACAAGGATTCGGACTCACGTAGGTAGGCGAGCATTGAAATTCCCTGCAGCCAATATGGCACCGAAAGAACTTTTGAGTCCAGAATACAACTGTGGCGTAGTGTCTGCCTGGATGGTCCTCGAGTACTTCGGTAAGCGTAGGCCAGCCGGCGAGATCATTGAATCCTGCAGAAACTCGTCCGAGGGTACACATACTATCTGCATCGCCAATGCCTTTCTCGAGTGGGGTTTCGCAGTAGAGTTTTATACGGATGCTGACGACAACATTAGCACTGCCGAGGCGCAGGCATATCAAGAGTGCGGCCGGTACGAGAGGTTTTCAATTGGAACGTCGCTCTCGATAGAGGAAGTAGGTCTCAAAGTTGCCCACGATTCCGCCGTCATCTTGTTGTTCAACAACGATGACGACGAGGGCCACTTTTCTCCTGTGGAAACAGTCTCAAAGGAGATCATATATCTCGCCAACTACGAGAATCTTCCGATTAAGGAGTTCATGCTTAGGTGGAGTGCACCTGAGGTGCTCCGGCAGTGTCTCGAAGTAAAGATAGCGG
>JAHDWY010000483.1 GCA_023384315.1 Candidatus Hydrogenedentota bacterium
GTCCCTTGCCGCCTTCGAAGTAGCGCTTCCTGTCCTCCGGCTCGAGCATCTCCTTCGCATATTGCGGGCTAACGGTATGGGCGCAGTCGCACAGCTCCAGTCCCAAACGCAACGCGTTGACGCTATGCCACTCCGGCCGCGGATCGTGGTAAAGCGGTTCGAGTGTTGGTGAGTCGAGTATCCGCTCCATCTCCGTTCCCGGAACGCGCGAGCGGGCCATATTGCCTTGATAGCCAATATTGTGAATCGTAATGACTTTACCCGCCGTGAGCCCGGCCAGTTCCATGAAGGCGAAGACATACGAAAGTCCCCAATCGTTTGCATGGACGATGTCTGGTTTCTTCTGCCGAATCAGTTCCAGGCAGGCCTTGGAGAAGAAGGAAAAACGCAGGGTGTCATCGTAGAAGGGGACGTGTTTGCTGTCCACGTAGACGCTGCCGTACTTACCCTCGAAATATTGGGGAGCTTTGATAAAGTTGAGGGGCACGCCGTGGAGGTGGGAGGGGACAACGCCTACCGGGATGTCGTCCTTTCCATGACACGGAATTCTTCGATCAATCACGTTCATTGATCCGTACCAGGGCGTGACGATTTCAATGTCGACGCCGCGCTTCTTCAGGGCGGGCGGCAGTTCTCCCGCGACGTCCCCGATTCCTCCGGCCTTCGAAAACGGCTTGCATTCCGTGGCGATGTAAAGCACTTTCAAAACCGTGGCCCTCCATGAATGACGGAAGGCAGCCTAGCAGATGCATTCAGCCGACCGCACATCGCAGGATGTCGCCAGAGGCGGGCATCGGGTTCTCTGGACGAAGCGGCGACGCGACGAAAAGTGTGTCGTCAATGACGATGGGACTGGGAGACGAGTTGCGCCACTGCGTCATCGACTGCGGTCGGATGGGCAGCCGACCCGCCTCAAATGCCCGGCTGGGTTTCAGGGCGTTCGCCGATTCCTCGTCAGCGAAGTTCCGTGCGACACGTTCCGGGCCGCGTTTTCCCCAGCCGGGCACCTGGAATGTTGATTAAGTCCCGGCGATCGCATGGCCGATCCATTTGGTTCACCTTCGTGAATGGCCGTGGATTCCCGGCCCTCGTTTGCGGAAGTTCACGACAGATCGGTGGGCGCTATGACGAAACGGACGGACTTCTGATTTCCCGTCTGGTCCAGTTCGATGAACCGGGTGCGTTCGTACAGTTTGGGCGGGGTTCCGTGTACGCCTGTAACGTGAATACTCCATGAGGTGCCAGGGCTAATGGATTCGATGTCGAAAAGTGCAACTCCACTGGAATTCGTCAGCCGAATGCAGGACTCGCCGAAGCGACCATCGTTCGATAGATGCACGATTGCTGCTGCCGCATTCGTGAGGGTCGGCGGGGTCACCGTCGGATCTGCAACGTATTGGACGGAAACGGTCAGCCGAATTCGGTATGGACGCACCGCCTTTTCAAACTTCTTACATTTTCCTTTTCCTGGTTTCGGCATCGATTGGCTCCAATCTCTTCGATAGGTTAGGTCGCTTTGTTCCATTGTTCAGGCACTTCGGAGCAACTCACAGAGGCTCAAGGTAAAAGTAGATGTTCTTCGTCCCTCCTGTGCCGTAATACTGCGAGATGAGTTCCGGGTAGAAGTTGGGATGGTCGACGTATACGTCATAGGTCACGGACCCGGTCGTGTCGAGGTCCGGGAATTCCGCCCTCCCAGTGCCATCGGCTAGCTTGTCGGGAGGATCCTCGTCGCCGCTGGACCGGGTATCGACCGCCACGTTGGCGAGTCGATCAGTGATGTAATCGCCCGCCGCGTTTTTGACGTGTATGACCAATGTGATCACGAATTTGTTATCTGGTTTAGTTGCCGGTTCCGCGATTTCTTTGGCCATTTTCTTCTTGTCCGATTTCGGCATGTGTGCTCCTCTCCTGGTTGTTTTGAAATGCACTACGTGTCATCCGTTGTAGTTTAGATTTGCGTGACGGGGGCGCCTTCTCGCACTTGGAACGCAACACCCCGAACCTGACCGAGCCCTTGCCATGGTACGCACCGGCGCAGTAGATAAAGTTGGCGTGCACTGGTAAATCCGCTCCCGCGTTTAGTTTGACCAAAGTACAATGGGCCCGTCAGGCATTGCGCCGGCGAGCTGTGTCCTGCCGGCCGTAACGACTTCTCCGGTTCCGAACTCGGCCCCGGTCAGGGTCAGCACAGTGGTGCCCGTGTCGGCATCCCATAGTCGCACGGTCCCGTCGACCGAACCACTCAGGATTCGCGCTCCGTCATCCAGGTACAAGGCCGTCGTCACGGAATCCCGATGCCCAAGCAGATCGCCAAGTCGGTCTCCCGTCGATGCGTCCCAAAGCTGGATGGTCCCGTCGTCTGCGGCGGTAGCCACACGCGTGCCGTCTGGACTGAGTGCGCCGTCTCGAATGCTCTGGTGCTGTCCATCCAACACGGTCACGGGTTCGCCGGTCTTGCCGTTCCAAACCCGGGCGGTTCCATCCAGGGATGTCGTTAACACGCGTGATGCGTCTGGACTGAATCGAATCGCGCTGATTCGATTGGTATGCCCTTGGAGCACGGCCGACGCCGTCCCCGTGTCCGCGTTCCACAGGGTCACACTGTGATCCCCGGTCACGGTTGCGGCGAGCGAGCCGTCCGGGCTGAAGGCCGCCAGTCCCCGGCGTCCGTCCGCGTGTTCGATGTGGTGGACCGCACTGCCGGTCCGCAAATCCCAGAGAATTCCGTTCTGGTCCCAGGATATTGTGAGCAGGCTCGATCCATCAGGCGAGAAATAGACGCCGCTCACCGGGCCATCGTGGCCTTCCAGTTCCAAGCCGGCGTCGCCGGTTACGGCGTCCCAGGTGCGCGCAATACTGTCGTTGGAGCCTGTCGCGATTACCCGTCCATCAGGGCTCCAACCCGCGCAGAAGACTTTGCCGCTTTCCAGCGCGATCGTTTGAGTAATTCCGCCGGTATTGCCGTCCCACACCCGCGCCGTTCCGTCGTACGAAACGCTCAAGAGTGTCTCCCCGATTGGATTAAACTGAATGGATCGAATCGCATCCGAATGCCCCCGCAACACCAATTGCGGCGAACCGGGTGGCACGGGAATCGACCATCGCTTCACTGTGCGATCATCGGAACACGTCACCACACTCCGCCCGTCGGCATCCGCGAGGAGACGACGCACCGGGCCGCTGTGGCCTTCGAGCCGGCGAACTTCCGCACCGTTCACCCCGTCCCACACGCAGACCGTATGGTCTAGTGAAGCCGAAATGAATCGATTCGGCATGTCGACGAACGCGACGTCGGTGATTGTGTCGCCATGGCCGTCGCTAACGAGCAGACTTGATCCGGATGCCGTATCCCACAGTCGAAGGGTTGCGTCTTCCGATCCCGACACCAATTGGCTGCCGTCCGGATTGAACGCGATGGCCGACACACCAGCCTCGTGACCGGAAAGCGTGAAGGCGCGGCTGAAGTCAATCCCGTTCCAGAGCGTTGTCGTGTTCCCGGCTGCGACGGCGATCAATCGGCCGTCTGCACTGAATTCCACTTGCTGCACGGAACCTTCTGGTGATTCCAAGGTTGCCACTCGGTCACCCGAAACCGTGTCGAAGAGGACAACCGGTCCTGTCGTGCAACGCTCCGCCACCTGGGACCCGTCAGCGTTAAACAGGACTTCTACGAGGTGAGGATCGCCCGCGATCGTCGTGGTTTCCGAGCCGGTTGTTGCGTCCCACACCTTGATGGTGCCGTCTGAAGATCCAGTGACGGCCTGCTTGCCATCCGGACTGAAGCCGGCGCTGCTAGCGGGAATTGGATGCGCCTCAAGAATCGCGACAAGCTCCATAGTCGCCACATTCCACAGGCGCGGCGCCCCATCAAACACAGTGGTCAGTGCGCGCGAACCGTCGGCATTAACCCAAACACGCTGAATCTTACTTCCGACGGGTCCCAGCGTCTGCGTCTGTTGTCCAGTCGCCGCGTCCACAACGTGCACAATTCCGTCGTCCGACGCCGTGAGTATGATCGAACCGTCCGGAGATACCGCAATGTCTTCGACGGGTACCCCGTTCCCTGCGAAGGTCCACTCTTCCTGGTGGCACAGGCGTTTCAGGTGCTTCCACTCCCAATTGCGAAGCGACGCAGGCGCGGCGTCCAGCACGCTTTCCGCCACATCGAATCGTCGTTCGTCGATTCGGTTCTGTGCGAGGAGGATGTTCGAAAGGTAGAGTTGCTTTTCCGCCCGTTCGCGCTGCTCGCGCTCGGCGTCGCGGGCTTGTGTCGCCAGCAACCGTTGCTCGGACTCGCGCTCTTTTGCCGCGATG
>JAHDWY010000484.1:0-1580 GCA_023384315.1 Candidatus Hydrogenedentota bacterium
GGGAGAGAGAATTCTATGCAGTTCCTTCGGAATCACATCGTCGCAGTAACAATCGGACTGGCGTTGCTCGTGCAGGGCGTGCCGGCGGGTCCATTTCAGGTTGGATTCGCGAAAGTCGACATCACGCCGACCGCGGCGATGCCGATGTGGGGTTATGGAGCCCGCCATGACGCGTTGTCCACGGGCGTGCGCGATCCGTTGTTTGCGAAGGCGGTGGTCATCGATGTGGGCGAAGACAAGCTGGTCCTGGTGGGGCTGGACCTCGGGCGTTCGCCCCGGGCGGACATGATGGCGCGCATCCGCGCGGCGGTGGCCGAGCAGTCCGGCATCAACTACGTGATGTTGTCGGGTTCCCATACGCACCACGGTCCGGTCATAGAGTTGCAAGACGAAGAAGGAAAGGGCAAGGGCAAGTTCGACGATGCGGTCGCCTACGTGCCGGAACTGGAACGGAAGCTAATCGCGGTGATCAACGAAGCGGCGTCAAAGTTGCAGGAAGCGCGAATCGGCTGGGGTTCGGCTGAAGTGCACATGAACCGGAACCGCCAGGCGAAGAGCGAACCAAAACCGACGGACCCCGAGTTGACGGTGCTGCGGTTTGACGATCTGGAAGGCAACCCGATCGCGTTGATGGTGAACTATGCGGCCCATCCGACGATGTTGCCGGGGGAGGATCTTCGGTTCTCGGCCGAGTGGCCAGGGCAAATGATGTACACCATCGAAGAGGCCATGAACACGAACGCGGGCTTCCTGCAAGGGGCGGCGGGAGACATGTCCTGCAAACCCACGGAAGAAACGCAGGGCATTGAGCGCTTCGGCAAAGCCATCGGCGAGGAAGCGATCAAAGTCGCAGAGGCGATCGAGACGAAAGTGCCGGAAGATCCTTCGATTCAGGGTGTGGACGAGGAGTTTGAATTCCAAACGCGAATCCCGGTGGACAATCCGTTTGTAGCCGGTCTGCTTGCGGAGGCCTTCTTCCCCGAGTTTGGAAAGGCCGCGTTCGACGAGAT
The DNA here is from genome assembly GCA_023384315.1 of Candidatus Hydrogenedentota bacterium. Classification (GTDB taxonomy): domain Bacteria; phylum Hydrogenedentota; class Hydrogenedentia; order Hydrogenedentales; family SLHB01; genus JAHDWY01. The sequence continues at coordinate 1,011 of JAHDWY010000484.1, forward strand.
GAAAGGCGACCGGATTACGCCGCATCTCACCACGATTCTGATCAACAAAGAGCTGGCCCTCGTGGGCGGCTCGGGCGAGTTCTTCTGCAATCATTCCAATCGGTTGAAGGAACGGGCGCGCGGGGTCAAGGTCGTGTTCGTGGGGTACTGCAACGGCCACCACATGTACTTTCCGACGATCGAAGCGGCTTCGGAAGGCGGATACGGCGCGGACGCGACAGTAAGCTGGGTGCCACTCGGCGCCGGCGAGCAGATGATGAACAAGGCGTTGATCAATATCTACACGATGCTCGGGAAGTATGAGCTAAACCCGATTGCTGAATGAGCCGGAAACTGCTACTTTGCGCGCCTTATCAATCTGTTTCGATTCGGAAGATCGAGACGCTTAGAGGGCTGACGGGCAGGCTGCCTGCAAGTCCAGAGAGGGACTCTTCTTCGATCGCCACGACGGGATCGCTGCCGGGGTCGTTGTAGGCCATTCGGTCCGGGCCGGCAATCCGCCATACAGTAGCGTTATCCGCGAGTTGCACATCCGGAATATTCACCTTTAGATCGATTGCGCTGCGGGTT
>JAHDWY010000484.1:1590-4020 GCA_023384315.1 Candidatus Hydrogenedentota bacterium
CTTGTCTTCATTCCACGCCGCCGCAACGTTGAGGGGCGCCAGATTGCCCGATACGTCGATTGGCGTAACACCGTAGCGCGCACGATAGAGCTTGAGGACGAGGCCCGTGGTCTCGAAGGCGGCCGCGGTCTTGCTCGTCTTGATGCAGCCGATGACGTTGACGGTCTGGGCGTAGTTGGCCATCTGGAAGACATCGCTGTGGCGCGTCATCTCGTGGATTCCGCCCGCGATGCCCAGCGCGTCCTGTAGGAAGTACCGCGTCCCAAGTTCACCGAAACGGTGGGGTCCGTACCAGTAGTTGTATTCGTCGAGCGCGATGGGAATCTGATTGTCTTTGAGCGCGGGTATCGTGTCCCAATAGCGGCGGTGCGCTTCGGCCTTGGCGCGCACCGCGTCGGCGATCTGCCGCACGTGGGCAATCAATCCCGGCTGTTCGCCACAGTAAAAGTGTTCGCTGAGCAGATCCATGTTGTCCGCGCACTCGGCCAGCATGGTCTCACTCCAGGGACCAGTCGCTCCGACACCGATTAATGTGATGGCGGGGTCGATGGAGCGCATTCCCTCGGCGAAGACATTGTGCTTTTGCACGTACTCGCTCAGCGGCATGTAACCGAGTTGCCAGTCCCCGTACATCTCGTTACCAATGCCCCACCACCAAACCTTCCACGGATCCTGACGGCCGTTTGTCCAGCGGAGTCGCCCCATGGACGAACCGGGGTTGCCGTTCACATACTCGACTTGGGCCTGCGCTTCTTCGACTGTGCCAAGCCCGCTGTTCACGGCGATGTAGGGCTCCGTACCGAGTTCCTCGCAGAACGCCATGAACTCGTGAATGCCAAAGTCGTTGTGCTCGATGCCTTGCCAGGCCGGGTTCTTCCGGGGCGGACGCCGGTCCGGATCGCCGATACCGTCTCGCCAGTCGTAGCCGCTCACAAAGTTGCCACCCGGCCAGCGGTATACCGGAGAGTCGAGTTCCTTCAACAGGGCAAGCGTGTCGGCGCGCATGCCGTTGACGTTGTCCGCAGGCATGAGTGACACCGTACCGACCCAGGCGCCGTTTGGCGCGGAGATGGTCAAGCGCGCATCGTCCGTCGAGGCGCGCGCGGTAAATGACAAGGGATACCTCTGATAACCGCTGGTAAGCGTTTCGATCCGGCAAACGCCCTTATCCCCCTCACCAACACCCCAGACGAGGGCGACTTCGACCGGCCCCTCGCCAGCCAGCACGATGCGGCCGGTGTAATCTTCTCCGTCGAGGATGCCAAGTCCGAGATGTTCGATGGAGCCTTTCACGTATGGCGTTTGCTCGCCGACGTAAGAGGATTCCGCGATCATCTCCACAAACCCAGTCGAGCGCCAGGGCGATTCCTCCGCGTCCACCGCGTAGTAGAACTTGCGGTCTTCCAACATCTCCGCCCAGATCCCGCCGTAGATGCAGCGGCCAAGGTGTTCGATGAATTGGCCATAGATGTATTTCGAGATCGGCGGGCCGGTCTTGGATACGTCGATGGTCACAGAAGGCGTGAGGCTCTGGTCGCCGATTCGCTCGAGCGCGAGATCGTCATACCAGGCCGTACCCTTTGCCTGTCCCCATCCGCCCAACAGGCAGTTGATCGTGATCGTCTCGGCCGGTCCGGTCTCGAACTCGACGGAGACCTGCGTCCAGTCCGATGTGCCGGTAATGGCGGATGTCTTCACCGTGAGTCCGCCATGAAGGTTGAGCAACGCGCCTTCGCCCGAGCCAGGCTCCAGGCTATCAGTCTTGATCCAACCCGAAAGGCGGTAGATCGAGTACGGCTCGACGTCAGCCGTCCGGAACCACGCGGCATCACCGCCGGAATCGGACGTGATGCGGACGCACCGGCTGTTCTCACGCCCTTCAGCCACGTAATCAAATGTCGCGTTGCCACCCCAGACGTGCGTATCCCAGCCGACAGGTTTGTTTGTGGGGTCTTCAAAGGACGGGTTCAAGAGGACGTTGCCTTCGGCTGCTCCGAACGTAAGTCCGGCTACTACGGCCAACACCAGCATCGGATCCCCTCCCCCGTTTTGTGCCGCGAGTCGAAGCGCTGGAAACCGCCTGGGGGCCGCAGCCATTACGGCCCCCGGGCGAGCGATTATTTGTTCAAGGCTTTGACCTTGGTCTCGATGAGCTTCTGAATCTCGTTGAGCCGCTTCTTCGACTCGGCTTCGCATCGCATCACCAGTACGGGCGACGTGTTCGATGCGCGGAGCAGGCCCCAGCCGTCTTCGAACTCGATGCGGGCGCCGTCGATGTCATTGACGTTCAGGCCGAGTTCTTTCTTAAAGTACCGCGTCGCTTCGGCAACGATGGCGAACTTGCGGGACTCGTCGGTCTCGATCCGAATTTCTTCCGTGACGAAGGTCTCCGGAACGTTGGCGAGGTGATCGTGGAGGGTCTTACGGCCC
>JAHDWY010000484.1:4030-4315 GCA_023384315.1 Candidatus Hydrogenedentota bacterium
GAACTCCAGCAAACGCGCACCGGAGTAGATGGCGTCGTCGAAGCCATACCAGCGGTGCTTAAAGAACATGTGGCCGCTCATCTCGCCGGCCAGTTGCGCGTTGTGCAATTTCATGGCCGCCTTGATGAGGGAGTGGCCGGTCTTCCACATGATCGGTTTACCGCCGTGTTTCGCAATGTCTTCGTACAGAGAGCGCGAACTCTTGACCTCGCCGATGACGGTCGCGCCGGGTTTCTCCTTCAGCACGTCGCGCGCAAAAAGGAGGAGGAGCTTGTCGCCGAAGAT
>JAHDWY010000485.1 GCA_023384315.1 Candidatus Hydrogenedentota bacterium
TCCCGATCCGAAAGCGGTGAAAAGCGTGCGGCCGTGTCCGCAGCGGAACGGACACGGCCACTCATCAGAGGAGGGGGATCCTCGGGATGGGCAATCTGCGACACGTCTGACGCTTACGGCGAATTCGCCGTAAGCGTCTATCTACTGTACCGGCCAGCGTGCGCGTTGTTACGCGGCCAAATGCCTGATCCTCACCGTTTTCCACACTAATGGACTTATCGTCGGCGCCTAATGCTCCGCTAACGACTCCGATTCATACTTCGCGTCAACAGAGACGCCATCCCGCACGGGCTTTCGTGACCGCAAATCCGCCACGTCCAATTGCTCCGACCAGGTCACGGAAGCCCGCTTCCTTTGGCGCATCGGAAGTATGGGAACAGGAAAGGCAATCGTTGTATCAGGCGATGTCACAGAAGACCGCGGAGTCCAGCGTCCACGTCGAAGGTACGTTTTCGGTCGCCCCGATTTCTCACGGTATGCAGCCAGAACGCGTGTACGAGCATTTCGGCTTGTGGTGGGTGTTTCGGGCGTCGACACCACCGGGAGAATCGCCGAGGCTGGGCCCATTTCAGGATCGAGACGCTGCGGAACGCGCGCTGGATGAATTCTGTCGTTCGATGCTTGTCACGAGAAGCCAGGATTCACGCGCTCCGGGCCACTAGCCAATACCGGAGTTACTCAAGTCCGTACTTCCGAATCTTATATTGCAGCGTCGTGCGTTTGAGGCCCAGGTGATCCGCAGCTTTGGTCTTGTTCCAGTGAAACCGTTCCAACGCCGCCGCGATCATCTGGCTCTCGAGTTGATCGGTCCGTTGGGCCAGAGACGCGGCTTCTGGAATGCCCGCAGCGACGCCAGCCGGTGTGGCAGGCTCCGGTTCTTCCTGCCGGAAGAACATCTCAGGTGGAATTTCCGCGCGGGTGATGGAGTCGCCTTCCGCCAATACCACGGCACGTTCCAGCACGTTCTCCAATTCACGCACATTCCCGGGCCAGGGGTACCGCATGAAGAAACTCAAGACGTCATCTTCGACGGAAAGGACATCCTTTCCCTGTTCCCGGCTGAAGCGATTGAGGAAATGGTCGATCAGCGCGGGAATGTCGTCCGCACGGTTGCGGAGCGGCTCCACGTTCAGCGAGAACACGTTTAGGCGGTAATAGAAATCCTCCCGGAACGTGCCCGCAAGGATGGCCTCTCGAAGGTCCCGGTTTGTCGCCGCGACGATGCGTACATCGACCTTAATCGGCATCACACCGCCGACCCGTTCAAATTCGCCCTCCTGCAATACGCGCAGGAGCTTCGTTTGAATGTTGGGATCGATTTCGCCTACCTCGTCCAGAAATAGAGTGCCCGTGTGGGCGCGTTCGAAGCGGCCGATCCGTTGGCGATCCGCTCCTGTGAAGGCCCCGCGCTCATGACCAAACAGCTCGCTTTCGAGCACACCGGGCGCCAGGGCTGCACAGTTGAGCGCGACAAACGGAAGATCCTTTCGCGGACTCGAATCATGGATGGCGCGGGCGACCAACTCTTTACCGGTTCCGCTTGGACCCGTGATGAGAACGGAACTTCGGCTGGGACCAATCTTCTGAATCATCTTCAGCAGGCTGCGAGTCTGTGCGCTGTCGCCCACCATTCGGCGCGAATCCGGGGTGCCCGCGGCTGGCTTCTGCGGTCGCGCGCCCCCGACGATTTTCTCGACCTTGAGTTCGATTTCTTTGAGTTTGAAGGGTTTGGCGATAAAATCCCGAGCGCCGAGCCGCATGGCTTCCACGGCCGTTTCGATGGTCCCGTAGGCCGTCAGCATGATGACGGGGCTATCGAAGGCGGATGCCCTCGCTGCGCGTAGTACGGCAATGCCATCTTTCTCTGGCATTTTCAGGTCGGTAATGACCACGTCAAACCGGCGCGCATCCAGAAGCTCGATGGCTTTTGCCCCATTGGATACCGCAGATACGGTGAACTTGTCTTTGAATGCCTCTGCGAGAACGTCGCGGATACCCGCTTCGTCGTCGACGACGAGCATGCTGGGTTTTCGTGATTGCGTTTCCACCCTGGTAATTCCTCAGGTCCCCGTTGCCAGCATGACTCTACCACCGGCGCATCGAACCGTCAAACCTCGCAGGGCGGCGGTAAGCGCCGCTGGCTCAATCGTTGAATAGGTTCTTAAAGGTGTCCAGTTGATCCGGCGGTGCTGCATCGGAAGCCTCCCCGAAAAGGCTGTCCAGCTTCCGGCGGGTCGCGGTCGATTCATCGCTGGACGCTTTCTCGGCCCGAGTATCCCGGAATTCGAACTCGTCGCAGAAGTTTGCGCCGGCCCGATCCCCGACCCAATCGGTGGTCGGTATGGCGCATTGGTTGTGCGCGGAGGGATCGTGGAACCGGCAGTTCAGGCAACAGTGCAAATAGGCTGAACACTGTTCACAGAACTCCTTAACGCCCGGTACCTTCTTTTCGCTTTCCCAGGGGTGTCCGCATCGGTGGCACGTCCGCATAGTACCAATCTCCCTGCGTCCTCCAACTGACTCCAATTATCTCAGCGTATGCGGATGTCGCCTCCCGTGTCAACGCCAGCGTGCGAACGCTTGGATTCACGGCTGTAGTATCCGTTACAATTCGGCCGGTGGCCCAACCCGAATGATTGGAGGATTTCATGGTCGACCCCGAACTTCTGAGTATACTCGTCTGCCCGGAGAACAAGACGCCGGTCAGCGAAGCCGATTCGGAACTCGTGGCCAGGATTAATGCAGCGATTGAAGCAGGCACGCTGAAGAATCGCGCCGGCGAGCCGGTGCAGGAACACCTCGACGGGGGACTGGTCCGCGAAGATCGGAGGTATCTTTATCCTGTTCGCGACGATATCCCGATCATGCTCATCGACGAAGCCATTCCACTTGAGAATCTGTAGTGGCGTCCGGTCTATCGCGATAAGCGTCTGCGCTGGAGTCCCTCCAATTTCGCGATAAACGCGGTCGCGCGATCCTGCATTTCCGAGGCGAGGTCGTCGGCACGGCGCGTAAACCAACTGTGCCCCGCCACCGCAGGAATCGCGACGCACAACCCCGTAACCGTCGTCACGAGCGCCTTGGAAATTCCATCGGAAAGAACTTGCGGATTACCCAATCCTTGGGTGGTGATGGCGTTGAACACGGCAATCATTCCCAACACCGTACCGAGCAGACCGAGTAGCGGGCTCACACCTGCGATAATCTCGAGCAGCGTTAATCCCCGTTCCAGAACGGTCATTTGACTGCGTCCCGTGGCGTGCATCCCTTCGATAATTTGCGTGTGATCCAGGTGGCGCGACTTGAGGATTTCTTCCACGATTCGCGCGAAAGGTCCGCGTGCTTTCCGGCAGGCAAGAATGGCCTCGTCGTCGGCCGTGGTCCCCGAGTACTGATCGACGACGCGCAGGACCGCGGGGTCAATGATTGCAGAACGCCGCAACGCGATCGCCCGTTCAATAATGATGGCCAAACCCAACAGCGAACAGATGCCTAGGGGAACCATGGTCCAGCCCCCCTGCCGGATCATTTCAAACGTGTCAAACACGGTATCTATCTCCTTATCGTTCGCGCTGACTGACGGATGGCCCGCTACCTTACACTCCGGTGCAGCCTAAAGGAAACTGAACGTCCACCGGATTTCCAGGTTCTTGCTGCGATACATCTGCGGCACTTCAAAGGGAAAGGGCGGGAAGGGCCCGGCCCGTTCGATGGCCTCTTTGCACAAGCCAGCATACGAGGCGCTCTCGCCGGCTTCGATTACCGTCACATGGACGAGCCGCCCGTTAGGATCGATGGCGCAATCTAGGACGGCGCGTGTCGTGGAGGAACCGGAGTACCGCAATTGAATGAGCGCTTTCCAGCGACGCTCGACCCGATCCCGCACTTCGCGCAGGTAAGGCGCGAACTCGCTTTCCATCGCCTCAAAACTGAGAAATCCCTTTCCCTTCACGCCGCCGTCCACGCGCCCGCGCGTTTGCCCTTCCGCAGCGGGCGGATCGGTGGCGTCAGCTTTTGCAAGTTGAACCCTCTCGGGCATCGTTTCCCCGGCCTCCACCTCCGGCTCTGGGGCCGGCGGATCCTCCACCGCCTGCAGGGCGGGTTCGGAAGCTGTGGATGGTTCCGGTTCGACTTCTGGAGCGGGTTGTTCGGGCGGGGCCGCGGGTTGTGCCGGTTGCGGGGGCTCGGGAGAAGGATTGGGCATGCGCAGGTCATCCGATTCCGCTGGATTCGGGACGTATGGCGCCGGACGCGTACCCTCCACGTCGGAGAGGTCTTGGGCTTTCGAGTTGCGTTCCGAAATGAGATCGGTCG
>JAHDWY010000486.1 GCA_023384315.1 Candidatus Hydrogenedentota bacterium
CGGAAGGCCATCTTCAGTCCCTTGAAGAGTCCGGTGCCGTCTTCGTTCGTCATCGATATCGACAGTTGCTTGAACGACCCGCCGAACTACATACCCTGTCAGCGTTGCGTGGAGAATTGCCACGTAAGCGCGATCAGTTTCGACACGCCACTGGAGCGGACGATTACGCGGGACGTGGGGAGCGTCGTGTTGGCAGCAGGCTTCGACCTGGACGGCGAGAAGGCGCTCGCAAGGTTCGGATACGGCAAACACCCTGACGTGGTCACGTCGCTCGAGTTGGAACGGCTCTTCGCGGCGTCGGGCGCGACGGGCGGGTACGTGGAGCGGCCCTCCGACGAGCGCGACCCGGAACGGGTGCTGATTGCGATAGCGGACCCCACGGACTTCACCTGGACCTACACGGCGCGGCACGCGAAGCGCATGCTGGATCAAGCGCTCGAACACGTGACTATCGCGTACGAATCGCCTGCCTCCAGCGGAAAGGGTCCGTCGTCCTTCCTCCCCGGCTCGGTACGGGAGAAGACGCGGCTCGTCCATGCGACGGTCGAATCCGTCAATCCAGACTCGGACGGCGCATTGCTGGTGACCATGCGGGATGGAAGAACCGGCTCCATTGTGAGCGAGCCGTTTGACCTCGTGGTCGTCGCCACTGCCGTGCAACCGCCGGCGAGCATGGCGGCGGTTTCGGACGCTCTCGGGGTCCGGCTAGGGCCGGAAGGCTTTGTCCGCACGACGGAAAAGGATGGCGCGCGCGTCGTGACCAGCCGCCCTGGCGTTTACGCGTGCGGGTGCGTAACCGGCCCGAAAAACATTCACGAGACCCTGACCGATGCCGCGGCGGCCGTGGAACAAGCGTTTCAACACGCGCGGCGTGGCACGCGGCGGGCAGGTCCGCCCAAGCCCGAACCGGAGCCTTCGGGTGATGGGATATCGGAAGATGCCTTGCGTCAGCGAATGGGGCACGTCGTCGAAACGCTGATCTCCATGGGCGAAAAGCGGCTCACCAACGGGAACTCCTGACGCGCTTAGACCTCATCCAACGAATCCAGCATGGCCCGGATCTGATTTTCCATCTGGTCGAGGAGGTCGACCACTTCTTTGCGTGTTTTTGGACGCCCCTCCCCTTTCAACTCTTGGGCAAGCCGTACGCGCGCGCCTTCGGTGGAAAGCTTTTCGTGCCGCAACAATTGCTTGATGCGCCGCACGATCTCGATGTCGCCGGAGAGGTAGTATCGGCGATTCGCACGATCGCGCCTCGGTTTGAGCTGAGGAAAGCGGATTTCCCACTGGCGAAGGATGTAATCCGGCACGTCGGTTAACTCGCTGACCTCGCGAATGCTGTATCGTTTTTCGGGATGTTCCATGGTCTGACCAAGTCTGAATCTACTGCCGAACGCATAAGAACATCCCCCTTGATCCCCCTTCAAAGGGGGAATTGCGGAGCGCGCTCCGCGTGCTCTCTTCTTCGGTTGCGCGGCGTGCTACGAATCGCCATAGCGCTCATTCGAACCCTCGACTGGGGGAGGGCAAATTCCCTCTTTGAAGGGAGAGCAAGGGGGATGTTCAATTGTACTCTCGAGCGTGCCAGAGCAGAATTGCCGGCCCCGTTCACGCGTCGAGCCAATCCTGCGGCTTCAGGTAGACCTCCGTCAACTCGGCCTCGGGCGTGCCCGGTTCGGGGCGCCAATCGTACCGCCACTTCGCGACAGCCGGCATGGACATGAGGATCGACTCGATGCGGCCGCCGGACTGCAACCCGAACAGCGTACCCCGATCGTACACGAGGTTGAACTCCACGTAGCGCGATCGCCGGTAACATTGAAAATCGCGCTGCGCGTCCGTGTACGGCGCGTCGCGATGGCGCTCGATCAGGGGCCGGTATAATGACGGAAAACCGTTGCCCAGGGCACAGACAAACTCGTAGTGCCTTTCCTTGTCGTGCCGGAGGTGATCGAAGAATAACCCTCCCACTCCGCGCGTTTCGTCCCGGTGCCGGATGAAGAAGTACTCGTCGCAGGCCTTCTTATGCGTTACATAGTCTTCACCGCAGGCATCGCAGAGTTGCTTCAACGCGCGGTGGAAGGCAACCACGTCTTCGCGTACCGGATAGTACGGCGTCAGGTCGACGCCGCCGCCGAACCACCACAGGTCACCCGCCTCGAAGTAGCGCACGTTCAGGTGGATTGTGGGCACATGCGGGTTCCAGGGGTGAATGACCAGACTGACGCCGGTGGCCACGAAGGGAGTGTTCGGCGCGATATTGAACTGCGTCGCGGCGGACGCGGGAAGACTCTCGCCATGGATGGCGGAAAAATTGACGCCGCCCTTCTCGATCAGCGGGCCGCCTTCCCACACGCGCGTGATGCCACCGCCGGAGCCCTTCTCGTAGGACCACCGGTCCTCGCGGTACGCTGAGCCGTCTGCCTCGACCAGAAAGCGCGCGATGCGATCTTGTATGTCGCGAAACGCGGCTTCGATCGCATCAACGCCCGGCACGACTACTCCGCGTTGTTATTCTTGGTGACGGTGTAAACAGTCAAGTCCTCCAACCCGCCATCGCGCCGTCGGAAGATGAATTTGCCCGCCACATAGCCGATGACAAACATCAAGGCGTGCCCGAGGAATCCGACGTAGTAATTGTGAATGTACTGGGGAATTCCGTCGATCTGGCTGGACAGTGCACAGTACAGCGTGAAGCACAACGTTAACGAGATACCGAGCAACATGGCGCGGTCGTCAGCGACCTTGGTGAAGAAGCCGAGCATGTAGAACCCAAGCAGGCCGCCCGCAGTCAGTGCGGTCAGTACGGTCGCAGTGTCCTGCAACGTCGTGGTTTGGACGGTCATGAGGATGGTCGCGCCGACGATCATGATTACGGCAACCGCAACGCCAATAAGCTTCGCCACGAGCGTATAGTGCGCGTCATCCCGTTCGACAGCTATGTGGCGGCGGTACACGTCCACCACGCCGACAGCGGAAATGGCATTCATGCTCGACGAAATGCTCGACATGGCGGCGGACAAAACCGCGGCGATTACGAGCCCGGTGAGTCCACGCGGCAGATAGTGGACGACGAAGTACGGCAGGATGGATTCCGCCTTCGCGCCGTTCGCGCCGGTATAGATCTCCATCGCCGTTTCGGTCGGAGCGTGAAGAAAGAAAACGTAGAGTCCGGTTCCCAGGAGCATAAAGAGCGCCCACGTGGGTACGCTGAACGCCGTACAGACGAACATGGCAATCCGCGCTTCCTTCATACTCTTGGAAGCGGCGTAACGCTGGATTACGTTTTGGTTGGCGCTGTACTCATAGAGCCAGTTTCCGAGCCCCATGATGAGAATAAGCAGGAACGTCTTGTTTCCCAGATCGCCCAGCGATGTCGGCAACGATTTGATGGGTTCCAGCCGCACTTCGCGCACGCGAGTAACCTCTTCGGTCACCTCTGGATTCTCGATCGAGGCCACCTGTTCCTTTACCAAGGCGAAGACATGGGGAGGATCCGCGATCTCGCGAATAACCACGAGGTCGTTTGGATTCCCGTCGTCTTCTTCAAAGGCGACCCGTTCATAGCCGTGCGCAGCGGGATTCTCGAACAGCGCCAACGTTTCCGCGGGGATCTCTTCGCCTTCGTTAATGGTTGCGACGATATCCGCGTGGTGGCTCATCTTGTCTTCTTCCCAAGCCTTGGAAACGATTTCGCCCATGCCGCCAGGTACGTTTGCGATGACGACGAACATGGCGATCAAGCCGCCAATCCAAAGCACCAGGGCCTGAATGAAATCGGTCCACAACACGGCGCGAATTCCGCCGAGCACGGTATAGAACGACGTGACAATCCCGCCGACGAGAATGCAGACATAAGGGTTCCACCCCAATATGGCCTCGACGAGCAAGGACACGAGAAACAGGATCAATGCGACGCGAATGGCCTGTCCCACAATAAATGCGCAGGCAGCGTATAAACGCGTTTTGGGGCCGAAACGTTCCTCAAGATACTCGTAGGCGGACGTGATGTGGGAACGGCGGAAGAACGGAAGAAAGAAATACGCAGCGAATACCACGACAAAGGGAAGCACGTAGTTTGGCGTCATGCGGTACCAGGCCGCCTTGTACGCGTCGCCGGGGTAGGCCACGAAGGTGATGGAACTGATGGACGTGGCGAACATGGAGAACCCGACCAGCCAGCCGGGAAAGGATCGATCGCCGAGAAAGTACCCTTCGGTAGTGCGTGATTTGCTCGCGAACAGCGGCCCCATGGCCGCCATGGCCCCGAAATACGCGAACAACACGATGAAATCTACAGTGGTAAACCC
>JAHDWY010000487.1 GCA_023384315.1 Candidatus Hydrogenedentota bacterium
ACCGGAGTCTGGTGTTTCGACCATACTCAATTGAAACCGGGGCTACATTTCGAGAACCCTTTTCATGCCATGATTTTTGCCCTGTACAATGCGTCTCCACCCACTTTCATGAGTCTCGAAATCCGTTCGTATCTCCGGTTCTTGCGCGCCCACCTACCTGAGACAGACTTTGCGTTTGTATGGCGAGGCGGAGATATCAAATTGAATGGGGTAACGCTGAGACAAAAGGGCCTTTGCATGAATCGGAAGGCAAGGGACATTCTCCTCGAACATCGAGTCGTCTCCGAAGACGAACTGGAACCGATCTTGATACTCGACGATGTTCCCGACGGGTGCGAGTTGCTAGACGGCATAGCGCCGATGCCTAACCCCGTATTCACACCGGCTGAGATCGAGGACCTTAAACAGAAGCTCGCCTCCGATTGGCAGAAGCACCTGCTCGTAGAAAAGCCCGTCCGCGCAGTTACAATGAAGGAAGTGCTTAAACTTCTGCGAAGAGAGAAGAAGAAACGGCCAGACGATTTCGCGAAAGGAATGGGCCGGACGAAGGATCCAAGCGTAGACTCTGGTTTGCCGAGTAATTGGATGGCCATCCTATCCGTAAGCGACGGCTGCCATCTTAACAGGGAATGTACACTCGTATCGACAGACGAGATGGCCGATTTATACGAAGAGAAAAGCGAACTGGTGTCATCGGCGTTCGATGAGTACCCCTACGATTGCGCCCACATTCCAGTCGGGACGGCTATCGACGGAGACTGGTTTTCACTGGAATCGAAGGGCTCCGGGGCAGTCGATAGTAGAGTCTTTCGTGTCAGCCACGAGGACTTGAGTATTGTCTTTGAGTGGGACTCGATCCCCCTCTTCCTCTTTGACATGCTAACCGGCTTCTATGATTGAAAAGTGCAACGCGCTAGAACGCTCTACATCAGATCTGGAACATGCGGAATCAAGGATTCCATCGTACGTCTGCAAAACGGCCCCGCGTGTAGCCTGCACGCGGGGCCTTCTCATTCATCGAAGTTGCTCGTACCTACGCCGCTTCTGACACCTTCGTCTTGAACGCCAGCGCGCCTTCCTTTGCATCCGCGACCACCGTGCTGCCTTCGCTGACTTTGCCTTGCAGGATCTCCATGGCGAGCGGGTCGAGAACCATCCGTTGAATCGCTCGCTTGAGCGGGCGCGCGCCGTAGGTCGGGTCGAAACCGTGTTCGGCGAGCAAATCGCGGGCGGCGTCGGTGAGTTCGACGGTGATCCGCTTCTCCGCGAGCCGCTTGGCCAGGCGCTTGAGCTGCACGTCCACGATGCCCCGGATGTGCTCCTTCTTGAGCGGATGGAACACGACGATGTCGTCGATTCGGTTCACGAACTCGGGCCGGAAGGCCTTGCGCAGGGCGCTCAACACTTCTTCGACTTTCTCTTCCTCCGTGCCGCTGGCGCGTTGGAACACCTCGCTGCCCAGGTTCGACGTCATGATCACGACCGTGTTCTTGAAGTCGACCGTGCGGCCCTGGCTGTCCGTGATGCGCCCGTCGTCGAGCAGTTGCAGCAGGACGTTAAACACGTCGGGATGCGCCTTCTCAATCTCGTCGAACAGCACCACGCTGTACGGACGACGACGGACCGCTTCGGTCAATTGGCCGCCTTCGTCGTAGCCCACGTATCCCGGAGGCGCACCGATGAGGCGCGACACGGAGAACTTCTCCATATACTCGCTCATGTCGATGCGGACCATGGCGTTCTCGTCGTCGAACAACAGTTCAGCCAGCGTCCGAGCCAACTCGGTCTTACCGACACCGGTCGGACCCAGGAAGATGAACGAACCGATGGGGCGCTCCGGTTCCTTGAGGCCCGCGCGCGCGCGGCGAACCGCGTCGGACACCACGCGAATGCCTTCTTCCTGTCCGATGACGCGTTCGCTGAGTCGTTCTTCCATCTTGAGGAGGCGTTCCATCTCCCCTTCCATCATCTTGGTGACGGGGATGCCGGTCCATTTGGAGACGATCTTGGCAATGTGCTCCTCGGTGACTTCTTCCTTCAGGAAGCTGCCTGCTTTTTGGATCTCGTGAAGCTGCTGCTCCAGTTCGGCCGACTTTTTCTGCAACTCGGTGATCGTGCCGTAGCGGATCTGGGCGACTTTGTTCAGGTCCCCCGCGCGCTCCGCGATCTCTTCCTGACGCTTCGCTTCGTCGATCTCTTCTTTCACTTTGCGAATGGCGTCGATAGCTTCTTTCTCGTGCTGCCACTGCGCCTTCTTCGCATTCAGTTCTTCGCGCAGGTTGGCCAGTTCGCGCTCGATGCCTTCCCGCTGTTCGCGCCCGGCCTTGTCGGTTTCCTTCTTCAAGGCCAGATGCTCGATCTCGAGCTGGCGGATGCGCCGATCCAGCACGTCAATTTCGTACGGCATGCTGTCGATCTCGATACGCAAGCGCGACGAGGCTTCGTCGACGAGGTCGATGGCTTTGTCCGGCAGGAAGCGATCGGAGATATAGCGGTTGCTTAATACCGCAGCGGCCACCAAGGCGCTGTCCTGAATGCGCACGCCGTGGTGCACTTCGTATCGCTCCTTGAGTCCGCGCAGGATCGCGATGCTGTTCTCCACATCCGGCTCGCTGGCGAATACGGGCTGGAACCGGCGTTCGAGGGCCGCATCCTTCTCGACGTGTTTACGATACTCGTCCAGCGTGGTCGCGCCGATGCAGTGGAGTTCACCCCGCGCCAGGGCGGGCTTGAGCATGTTCGACGCATCCATCGCGCCTTCCGCCGAACCCGCGCCGACGAGGGTGTGCAACTCGTCGATGAACAGAATAATATTGCCTTCCGCCTCTTCAACGGAACGAAGCACGGCCTTCAAGCGGTCCTCGAACTCGCCGCGGAATTTGGAGCCCGCGATCAGCGCACCGAGGTCCAATTGAGCGACCCGCTTGTTCTTCAGCCCTTCCGGCACGTCGCCCGCCACGATCCGTTGGGCGAGCCCTTCTACGATGGCGGTCTTTCCCACGCCAGGTTCGCCGATGAGTACAGGGTTGTTCTTCGTGCGGCGCGACAAGACCTGGATCACGCGGCGAATCTCTTCGTCGCGGCCGATCACCGGGTCCAGTTTTCCGGCGCGGGCAAGTTGGGTGAGATCGCGGCTGTATTTCTGCAACGCTTCGTAGGTGTCTTCCGCATTGGGATCGGTGACGCGCTGCGAACCACGCACTTCCTTCAATGCGTGCAACACGGCGTCGTGCGTCACGCCGGCCTGCTTCAACAGGTCCGCAGCCGGGTCGTTCCGGAGGTCGATCAACCCCATCAGGATATGCTCCGTGCTGAGGTATTCGTCCTTCAGTTTCTGCGCGACCTTCCAGCCTGCGTTCAGGGCCTGCTGGGCCTGGTTGCCCAACCCCGGCTGGCCGGAGCCGCCGGATACGTGCGGCAATCCCTTGATGCGCTCCTGCGTCTGGGCGCGCAGTCCATCCACGGGCAAGCCAAGCCGCTGCAGGATGGACGACACGACACCGCGCTCCTGGCCGAGCAATGCATCGAGCAGGTGCAACGTCGTAATCTCCGGATTACCCCGGTCGGATGCGGAGTCCATCGCCTCCGACAGGGCTTCCTGCGCTTTAATGGTCAATTTATCCAGTCTCATTGCTGAGTTCCTCCTCTCAAACAGAATACATCGGTTTGGCTAAGGCAAGCGATGTGCCAAGGAGGGGTTGCTGAAGAACACGGACTTACACGGACGGACACGGACCGTGGAATGGGAAGGTGTGTCAGTTTGAAGCGGTTGCGTTCAGGATTGGAGCAGATGAACTTACGGGGCGTCAGTCGTATTTGAGGCCCGTGTCGCAGAGGATGGTCGCAATCACGGGCACCGCTCCCGCGAGGCCGCTCTTGGCCAGCTTAGCCGATGCGCAGACATTTGCGGCAGCGGAAAAGCCTACGTGGAGCCCTTCCACGCGCGCTAACTCAGCACGCCACGCGGCGGCTTCTTCACTGGTGACGGCGAGGTACTGATCGACCAACTCCTCGCGCCAGTGGGGCACCTTCATGCCGTAACCGATGCCTTGCATGTTGTGCGCCGGATTCGTCACAGGTTTTCCGGCGAGAATCTCCGCGCCTGCCGGTTCGACGGCGGCACAGACGACATTGGCGTTCTTCAGTTTCAGAAAGAGGCTCGTACCGACAAAGGTTCCGCCCGTACCGACGGCCGCAACGAAGGCGGAAAGTCCGCGACCAAGATCGGACCAGAGTTCCGGGCCGGTCCCGCGCAGGTGCGCAAGGATTCCGGAGGGATTGTTGAATTGGTCGACGTAGTAGGCGTTCG
>JAHDWY010000488.1 GCA_023384315.1 Candidatus Hydrogenedentota bacterium
GGAAATGCGGCAGGCGGGCGTAAAGCCCGTCTCGTCGAGGGATCTGCAATGAGCGCCGCCACACAACCCTGGAGGACCCGCGAAGGGCTCGCGCTGCTCACCGACTTCTACGAACTCACGATGATGGCCGGTTATCTCCATGAAGGCCGCGCCGATTTGCAGGTCAGTTTCGAGTACTTCTTCCGTCATCTCCCGCCGCACAATGGGTTTGCCGTGGCGGCAGGGCTTAGTCCGTTCCTGGACTATCTGGAGCATCTCAAGTTTGACGACGATGACATCGACTACTTGCGGTCCCAGGATATTTTCGACGCGGAGTTCCTGTCCTACCTCCGGCAGTTCAAGCCGCGATGCACCGTGCGCGCCGTGCCGGAAGGGACGCTCGTGTTCCCCAACGAACCGGTCGTTCAGGTCGAAGGGAGCATATTCGAAACCCAACTGATCGAGAGCGCCCTGTTGAACATGCTCAATTACCAAACCCTCATCGCCACGAAGGCGTCCCGCGTGAATCTGGCCGCGGAAGGCGAACCGGTGATGGAGTTCGGCTTGCGCCGCGCCCACGGACCGGACGGCGCGCTCAGCGGATCCCGGGCCGCTTACATTGGCGGATGCACGTCCACGTCGAATGTGCTTGCAGGCAAGATCTACGGAATTCCCGTGTCGGGCACTCACGCGCATAGCTGGGTTATGAGTTTCTCGAATGAGTTGGACGCCTTCCGCGCCTTCGCGCGCCGGTACCCCGAGCGTTGCGTTCTGTTGGTGGACACCTACGACACCATCGAGAGCGGTGTGCCCAACGCCATCCGGGTGTTCACGGAACTTCTTGAACAGGGCATACCGGTGCGGACTGCCATTCGCCTCGATTCCGGCGACCTTGCAAAGCTCAGCAAGATCGCATACCGGATGATGCGCGACGCAGGTATCGAAAACCCTACGATTGTCGCGTCCAACGATCTGGAAGAGGATCTCATCGCAGACTTGAAGCGCCAAGGCGCGAAGATTAACGCGTGGGGTGTCGGCACGCACCTGATCACCTCCCGGGATTGCCCGTCGCTCAGCGGCGTGTACAAGCTCGTCGCAGTGCGCGAAGATGGGGCCTGGCAGCCTCGCATGAAGATTTCGTCCAACCTCTCCAAGGCGACCAACCCGTGCAGGAAACAAGTCGTCCGATATTTTGACGAGTACGATCAACCGCTTGGCGATGTCATGTACGACATGGACGAGCAGTGGCAGGCGGATGGCGTCATCCGAGGACGCGACGACACGCAACCGCATCGTCCCATCAAACTGCGCCGCGCCGCGCGGGGCGAACCGCTGCTCAAGACCGTCTTCGAGGCGGGAAAACGCACCTACGATGAACCCGTGTCCGTCATGCGCGAACGCTATCTCGGTCAGTTAGGGAAGTTGCAGGACGAGTACAAGCGGCTGCGCAATCCCGAGATCTACCGCGTCATGCTTTCGGAACAGGTCGGGGCTTTCAAGGAAGAGCGCCTGAATCGTTCAGATGCGGTGTGACCACTTTGCGGTGTAGAATGGAGCCGGGATAGGGGCTCAAGAAATAGGACATACAGGACCGATAGGACGTACAGGGCCAAGAGTAGTTGTCGCGGCTTGGCACCCGCTGTTGTTCGAGCCAGATCGGTTCTTGGTTGCGCGGATGGTCAACAACCGCACATCCCGTCCTATAAGTCCCATTCGTCCTATAGGTCCTATTCCGGCTTAGAAGATCAACCACAGGATTACCCAAGACCCATGCGACTCGTCAACATCGGCGTAGCGTCCGTATCCGTCAAAGTCGGCGATTTCTCCGGCAACGCCGAACGCCTGCGCGCGGTGATCGCCGAGGCAAAGTTCCGGGACGTTCATCTTCTTGTTACCCCCGAATTGTGCATTTCGGGGTACAGCCTCGAAGACCGCATCTGGTGGCCCGACATCGCGCGCCGCAGTTGGGAGTCGCTCGAGGCGCTGCAGGAGCACTGCAACGGAATCTCCGTGTTCGTGGGGTTGCCGGTTCGCATTGATGCCATGATTTACAACGCGGCCGCGCTCATCCACAACGGTTCCATTCGCGGACTCATCCTTAAGAAGTATCTGCCCACCTACAGCATCTTCTATGAAGGCCGCAATTGGGCGGCGTGGCACAGCGGCGCCACCACGATTCATGGCGTGCCCGCCGGTGAACTGATTTTCGACCTCCCCTTCGGAAAGGTCAGCGCAGAGATTTGCGAAGACCTCTGGTCGACCAATTCGCCGGCCCATGCCCGCGTCCGTGCCGGCGCGGAGATCGTCTGTAACCCCAGCGCCTCGCCATTCACCCCGCTCAAGAACGAACAGCGGCGGCGGTTGATTCTCGGCGCGGCGGGGAGCCTGGCCTGCGTGTATGCCTATTCAAATCTGCTGGGCTGCGACAACAGCCGGCTGGTCTTCGACGGCGGCGGCATGATCGCCTCGCCCGAAGGCATTGTTGCGGAGGGCGTCATCTTATCGCCGGAGTATTGGACCCTGACCACCGGAGTGGTGAATCTGGACGATGTCTCCCGCGTTCGGTCCGAAAACACGACCTGGCGCCAGGAAGCCGCGCGCCAAGCCGAGAACCCCGCCATCATGACGGTCGATGCGCGGGACGGCGAGTATGCGCCCGCCTCCGTTAAAGCATTTGCGGATCAGTTTTCTCCCAACTTGTTTATGCCGGGTGAAGCCCGCACGGTGAACGACGCGGATCGGTACCTGGAGGAGTTGTTCAACGCGCTCGTGCTGGGGCTGCGCGACTACTACGAGAAAGTCGGCGCCTTCAAGCAGTTCCTCATCGCCTTATCCGGCGGCCGCGACAGCGCCTTGTGCCTGCTGCTTGCGGTACACGCGGCAAAGTTGCTGAACGAAGGAAAGGATGCCGGCCGCTTCGGCGAGTGCGTGTCCACGGTCTACCTTCCCAACAAGGCGTATAGCAGCAGCGCTACCCAGAAGGCCGCGCGCGCCCTGGCCAAAGAACTGGGCGTGTCCTTCCGCGTGGTCGCCATCGACAAGGAGGCCAAGGTCGCGCTGGAGAAGGCCGCTGAGCTGATGGACGGCGAGGGACACGTGACGCCATTGGCGCGCCAGAATCTGCAGGCCCGCGTGCGCGGAAACATGATGCTGAACTGGGCGAACAATGCGCAAGGCCTCCTGCTAGTGACGTCCAACCTGAGCGAGGCCGCGGTTGGCTACACGACTACGGGCGGCGACAACCAGGGCGGGTACTCGCCCATCGCGAACGTGCCGAAAACGCTGGTGACGATGCTGCTTGAATACGTCGCGAAACGCGACGGGCTCAAGTCGCTACAGCAGATCCTCGACATACCGCCCAGCGCGGAACTGGCCCCCGATCAGAAAGATGAAGCGGATCTGATGCCGTACGTGGTGCTGGACGATCTGCTCTACCTCTTCGCGCGACGGCGTATGTCGCTTCCCGATTGCTGGCGCATTCTCGTACATCGCCACCCCGATCGCGATGCGGAACAACTGCGCGCATGGACTGCGCACTTCGGCCGTCTCTTCGCCTTCAACCAGTGGAAGCGGGAACAACTCCCCGTTACGATGAAGGTGCTGGACCTCGACCTCGACCCGAAGACCGGGTTCCGTTTCCCGGTAACGCAGAGCATCCAGGACGAACTCGACGAATTGGCATCCGCCACCTTGTAGTCCCGCAAATGCGCATGCACGCCTCTGAAAAAGGGAGGATCAATCATGGAACGGCTGCAACTCATCGAATCGTTTACCAAATCACGTGACGCCATTCTCGAACAGTTTGACACGGCGGACGCCGATCTTGCGAAAGCCTACGCCCCGGGCAAGTGGACCGTGCGTGAGCTTCTGGTTCATCTGGCGGATTGCGAATTCATCTACCTGTGGCGTGTCGGGCGCGGCCTGGCCGAGCCGGGGAGCCGAGTCGAGGGTTTCGATCAGGATGCCTGGGCGCGGGAGTTGAATTATGTGTCGCGGCCGCTTCCAATTTGCCGGGAACTCTTTGAGGCGGCCCGCAATCAATTGATCTATTTCCTGGAAGCTCACGAGGACGGTGCGT
Organism: Candidatus Hydrogenedentota bacterium; assembly: GCA_023384315.1. Lineage (GTDB taxonomy): Bacteria > Hydrogenedentota > Hydrogenedentia > Hydrogenedentales > SLHB01 > JAHDWY01. The sequence continues at coordinate 4,058 of JAHDWY010000488.1, forward strand.
TGGAACGCCAGTTCAACCATTCCGAAGCGGGCATGCTGTCCATCCGGAAAGGTTTGTCCGGGTTTGCGCGACACTCCGAACACCACTTGGAGCAGATCTGCGCGGCGCGGGAAGGCCGCGAATGGAAGCCACCGGAGTGAGACAGGCGTTCGCAGAATTCTTATCTTGGGCTGGCTGCATCACCACCGCGTGTAATGACAAGGCCCCGTGGGACGTATTATGATGGGCACGGAA
>JAHDWY010000489.1 GCA_023384315.1 Candidatus Hydrogenedentota bacterium
GGTCGCATTCTGCCATTGGTGCGTAACCCGCGAATTCTTGGAGCAGAACCCGCTCAAGCGGCTGGCGCGGTTCGACACGAGTCCTCGCAGCATCCGCCGGGCGCTGACGCACGAAGAGGTCACGGCGTTGCTCAACGTTGCTCCTCCAGAACGCCAGATTCTCTACGAAGTGGCCTTATGTACCGGGTTGCGAGCAAACGAACTTCGTAGTCTCACGGTTGATCACCTGGATGTCCAGCGTTGTGGGCTTCGGCTTGACGCCGCGTGGACCAAGAACAGAAAGCCGGGATTCCAGCCACTCCCGGCCGACCTTGTTCAGCGATTGGTCACGTTTGCTGAGAGCGGATACGCCGCTGCGAAGTACGAGCGTTTCTACGTCCGCAAGGACACGCAAGAAGCCCCCAAGAACCGCTTGCTCTACATTCTGTCGAACCCGGTCAAAGCATTCGATGCGGATTTGAAGGTGGCTGGCATTGACAAAGACGGCCCGGAAGGGAAGCTCGATTTCCACGCGCTGCGTGTGTCCTATGCGACATTCCTGATTGAGTCGGGCGCGACCGTGAAGGAAGCGCAAACGCTGCTCCGGCACAGTTCCCCGACCCTCACCATGAACACCTACGCGCGGGTCCGGCAAGACCGGCTGACGACCGTGACGGAGGAGCTTGCCGTGGTCGTATTTCGACGGGTAGCCCGTGCAGAAACCGGTCAGGAGGGGGCCATCAGCGGACACTTCTCGGCCCCCGAATCGCCCCCAAACGGTAAAAACGGCTCGAACGGGAAGTACGCAACTCTCTGGGATGTATGGAGTTGTGGCGAAGAAACAATGGTGGAGGCGGCGGGAATCGAACCCGCGTCCGAAAGTGCGTCCCTGCAAGCATCTACGTGTGTAGCCCGTCCTTTAGGATTCGCCACTGGGGATCGCGTCGGGCTCGCTATCCACAGCCGCTAGGCGGGGTCGGTACTCTCCGCCGAAGTCCCCGTCCGGCTCCGGCATCGAGGCCCGCTGTCGTCGCCTTAGCCCCCTAGCAGGCGGTCAGGGGTAAGACGCGCTACTTTAGATTAAGCAGCGAGTGCCAATGGTTCGTTGGCATTTGTTTGGTGATCGGCTTTTTACGAGGCCAACCGATCAACCTCGACACGCAACTTACGCTTCAACACTCCCGTCGAAACCATGTCGCCCCCACGAGGCGAACCAACCTAAGACGGCAGTATGCGCATGGATGGCCAACGCCATCTTAAGAGATTATGCCACATGGTAACCCCTTTACGCGAATCTATGGAAGATATGGACACTATGGACGGTATGGACTTTGCGGTTCGGAGGTGGAGCGAGCGCGCCATGGGTGGTAAGATGCTGCCAATGTTCCGCAACTTCACCATCTCATACGCCCGCAAGAACATCCGCATGCGCGAGGTGCGGCCCCTCAGTTTTCAGCGGCAAAGCGTTGCATTCGTCTTGTCGGAGGCGAATCGGAAGATCCCGTTGGCGGCGGGCAACGTCGAGTTCGACATGACACCCGTCATCGAATACGGCGAGCGCGTCATCGCGGAGATCAAGGCGCGTGAGGGGAAGCGGTCGGACGAAGACGTGACCCGGATGGCGGTGCACAAGAATCTGTCGGCCTTTTACCTCAAGACCATCGCGCACGTGGTCTATCACGTGCCCGTGATGAACTCGATCCTTGAGTGGACACCCATCCGCGACGGGGGGACGCTGTACGAGTTTGAGGATATCTGCCCGTCCTTCACGGTTCATACGAAGCAGGGGGTGCTCGCGCCGGTGGTGCAGAATCCGCACCAGCGCACGCAGATCGACGTGGCCAACGAGATGCGTATCCTCACGCGCAAGGCGCGCCGCACGGACATGAACGAACTGTACCGCCGCTGCGCCCTGGAGTACGTGGGCTACGCGCTGCGGGAGTTCGACTTCTCCGGGTTCGCGGGCGCGTGGTTGTGGGCGAAGTCAACGCTATGGCCGGAGCCCGTGCCGGAGAACATGCGCAACGTGCCGGAGGATGAGAAGCTTCGGCCGAAGGAGGTCATTGGCGCGACGACGACGATCGCGAATATCGGTATGTCGGTCGATGGTTGGCAGACCATCTCCGCCATGCCGCCGACCTTCACGTTCGGCTGGGGGATCGGCCACATACGGCAGTTGCCGCGCATCATCGACGGCGCAATCGTGCCGCGTCAGATTGTGACCATGGCCGTCGTGTTCGACCATCGCGCCATGGATGGCGGCGATATCTTTCCGTTTGTTGAAGTCATGAACGGGTACATCAACAACCCTGAACGCATCTTCGAGTGGAAACCCGGCGACCCAATCTGACGGTGCGGTGATCGTTCTCTTAACTCAGAGACAGCAGAGACAGCAGGGGACTCACTTAACCCAACTGTTTGTGATCGACGAGTCCTCGGTTACGCGGGTGACGATGGCCCAGCGGCGTGGAAGAATGCGCGCGAGGAACGCTGAGAAGCGGTGTCAGTTAGCGGTCGTTACATCGTTCTTCCGACAAGGATGAAACTTCCCCCGATGATGATCACCGGACCGGCAACCCCCAGCCACGCCAGCACGAACGCGATGGAGATGATCGCAGTGGCCCACATGGGTAATCGCGGATTGACAAACTTCCGAAACAAGAACGGAGCAATGCCAACTGCTACGCCGCCGAAAGCCACGATGCCCCACAACATCGGTAGATAGTCGTTCGTGAAGCCGGGCTCCGCGTTTGCGGCGGCGACGCCAATGGTGCCGCACAGCGCGACACGTACCGCCGTGACAGCCCAGGATGGGATCTTGCGACGCGAGGTTATACAATCAATCCGGAGCATTCCTGGCTCTCCTCCGCTGCGATCGACTGCAGCCACTATACCATCTCCGGTCGCTTCCCGAAACGCACCCTGCAATGTCACCGAGCCCATTCAATCGCGCACGGTGAGTTGGCAGACGGTCCGGTTCACAGTTGCTTGTGATCGACGAGTCCTCTGGTCACGCGGGTGACGATGGCGATGGCCCAGCGCCGAGGGAGGATGCGTGCGAGGAATGCCGAGAAACGGGTCATTAAGGGGGCGGAGATGGTCTTTCGGCCGAGGTCGCGCAGGGCGAGTTTGGCAATGTCTTCCGGGCTCGATGAGAACCGCCACATGCGATCGCAGTCGGCCTGGGAGAAGCCTTCGGCTTTGAAGAAGTCCGTTTTCATTCCGGCGGGGCATACCGTGAGGCAATCGATGGGTGTGTTCTTGAGTTCGCCCCAGAGGGATTCGCCGAAATGCATGAGGAAGGCTTTAGAGGCGCAATAGGCGGCTTCGTTGGGACACGAGATGAACGCTTGCAGCGACGAGACGATGATCACCGCGCCGGCCTGCCGCTCCAGCATCTGCGGGAGTAGCGCGCGTGTGAGCAGTAGGGGAGCGAGACAGTTCAGTTGAACGAGTTGTTTCAGCTTGTCGGGGTTTCGCGTTTCGAAGGCGCCGCCATGTGCGACGCCGGCGCAGTTGACGAGGATGCGGATCGGAAGATCGGCGAGGCGTTCGGCCAAATCCGAAACGGCATCATCCGATGCCAGATCAACCTCAAGCGGCCGGCACGTGACGCCGTGCTTTTCGCCCAGCTCGTTCGCGAGCGCGTTCAGCGCGTCTTGGCCCAGCCCGACGAGGACGCAGTTCACGCCTTCGGCCGCGATCTGCCGTGCGAATTCGCGCCCCAGACCTGAGGACGCCCCGGTGATGAGTGCCCAGCCTCCGTAGCGACTGAGCCCGCTCATTTCTTGCGATCGGCCCACTTGCGAATCGTCTCGGGTCCGCAAGGTTCGCCCGCGCGCGCGAGTTCTTCGAGCACGTCCGCCGCGGTGGCTGCGCCGTTCGCGTTTGCGACCTCTGCCGAGAAGCTTCGCGAGGTTTCGCGGTACTTGGGGTTCTCCATGACTTCCTTGATCGCCTTGACCAGCCAGTCCGCCGTGGTGTGCCGTGCCTGATGGTAGAGGCCGAGGCCCCGTTTCTGAATCATGGCGCCGGTGAGCTTTTGTTCGAGCTGGTTCCACAGGGCGATCATCGGCAGGCCCGCTTCCAGCGCTTGATACATCGTGCTGTTGCCGCCGTGGAAGATGATGGCCTCGCAATGCTTCACGATCGTGCGCCCGGGGGCGTAGTCGGTGATGCGGAAGTTGGCCGGGGCCATCGCGATGGTTTCGTCGCTGGCCTGTCCACCGGTTGTTACGATGAAGCGATAAGGCAGCTTGCCCAACGCGTCGTACACGCGCCGCAACAGTGGATCGAGCATGCCCGTCG
>JAHDWY010000490.1 GCA_023384315.1 Candidatus Hydrogenedentota bacterium
GATATCGCTCGTGCTCGATTTCGTGTTCAACCACACGTCCGACGAGCACGAGTGGGCCTTGCGCGCCCTCGAAGGCGATCCCGAATATCAAGAGTACTACCGCATGTTTCCCGATCGGCGCATGCCGGACGCCTACGAACGCAGCATTGCCGCCGTGTTTCCGGACGAGTTGCCGGGGTGCTTCACGTATCGGAACGCGATCCGGAAATGGGTGTGGACGTCCTTCTACAACTTCCAGTGGGACCTGAACTATGCGAATCCGGTCGTGTTCAATCGCATGCTGGAAGAAATGCTGTTCCTCGCAAATCGCGGTGTGGAAGTATTGCGTCTTGACGCCATCGCGTTTATCTGGAAACAACTCGGTACCGGATGTCAGAACCTGCCGCAAGCCCACACCATCGTGCAAGCCTTTAATGCCGTCACGAGCATCGTCGCGCCGGCCATGGTGTTCAAGTCCGAGGCCATCGTCCATCCCGACGAAGTGCGCAAATACATCCGGGAAGACGAGTGCGAATTGTCTTACAACCCGCAATTGATGGCTCTTCTTTGGGAATCCCTGGCGACACGGGACATCCGTGTGCTACGCCATGCCATGCGCCAGCGATTCGCGATCCCCGAGGGCTGCTCATGGATCAACTACGTGCGCTGCCACGACGACATCGGCTGGGGCTTTGCGGATGATGAAATCGAGAAGTTTGAATTCAGTCCAGTCGAACATCGGCTATTCCTGACGAAGTTTTACACGGGGAACTACAAAGGGTCCTTCGCGCGCGGCGCGCCTTTTCAAGAGGACCCGAAAACAGGCGACGCCCGCGTGTCGGGGATGTGCGCCTCGCTCGCCGGGCTGGAACAAGCAATCGAAGAAAAAGACGACTCGCTCGTCGATTTAGCCATTGCCCGAATCCTGCTGTTGCATGGGATCATCATGACCATCGGCGGCATTCCCTTGATTTATCTCGGCGACGAGTTGGGCACGCTCAACGACTACGATTACGAGCGATCGCTGGACAAGATCGGGGACAGCCGGTGGCTGCATCGTTCCCAGTTCGACTGGGAACGCGCGGAGAAGCGTCGCGACCCGGAGAGTGTGGAAGGGCGGATCTACAGCGGAATCGCACGGCTCGTCCAATTGCGCCAGCAGAACCTGGCCTTCTCGCGGGCCGAGACCGAGTTCGTCGAAACCGGAAACGATCACGTATTCGCCTATTTCCGTACGCACCATAACCACAGTGCCCTCGTGCTCGCCAACTTTAGTGAGAAGCCGCAGACGGTGGAGGCTTGGCGCCTCCGGCAATTGGGCATGCGGAAGACCATGGTCGATCTCATCTCCGGCCGCACCATCATCGCTGCCAAGGAACTCGTCCTGGAACCCTACCAGCTCATCGTCCTCGCGCGCACGGTGTAGTTTCGCGCAAACCTCTTCAGGGGGGGGGGTTTACCAACCCGCCACGCCAGTGCTTTCGGCTCAAAGCGATCGCCATCGCGTGCCAGGATGATTGCAGAAGGCATCCGCGCTTGGAATGGTCATTCACCAATGGACCGTTGGCATGGCGGGTTGAAAAACCCACCCTCCCAGCTAATTGCGCTGCCGCGGTCGAATCCTTTAGCGTGTGAGATACGCAGATTCGAATACATGGGAGGGATACGACGTGAGCCATCGGGATCGATTCAGGCACGCAGTTGAGTCTCAGCGCCGGAAACAACTGGGCCGGCGCGAGTTCCTCGCCGGAGTTGCGATGGCGAGCCTTGCTGGTTGCGCATCGGTCGCGCCGCGCTCGTCATCCGCTCCAAAACCAAAACGCCCGAATATCCTGTTCGCAATCGCCGATGACTGGTCCTGGCCCCACGCGTCCATGTACGGAGCGCCCGAGATTTCCACGCCAGCATTCGACCGCGTGGCGCGCGAGGGGATGGTCTTCCACAACGCCTTTACCGCCGCGCCGCAATGTTCGCCAAACCGCGCCGCGCTGCTCACGGGCCGGCACATCTGGCAAATCGAAGAGGCGGGCACGCACGCGAGCATCTTTCCCACGACCTATCCGGTATTCACCGATCTGCTCGAAGACGCCGGGTATCACGTGGGCTACACCCGTAAGGGGTGGGGGCCGGGAGACTGGAAACGCGGGGGCTGGTCCCGCAATCCGGCCGGTCCCGAGTACAGCGAACGCACCTTGGACAATGTGCCGTACGACGGCCTTGCGAACGTCGACTACACCGGGAACTTCGACGTTTTTCTCGAAGCGCGGCCTGACGGCGCTCCATTCTTCTTCTGGTACGGGTCCAGCGAACCCCATCTTCGGTACGAACAGGGTTCCGGCATTCGGTCCGGCAAGAATCATGTCCGCGTCCGCGTCCCGGAATTTCTGCCTGACGATCCCACCGTGCGCAGCGACATGCTCGACTACTTTGTGGAAATCGAGTGGTTTGATTCCCAGTTGGCTCTGATGCTGCAACGGCTGGACGAACTGGGCGAACTGGACAACACGGTTGTCGTCGTCACGAGCGACAACGGCATGCCCTTTCCGAGGGCCAAGGCCAACCTTTATGATTACGGAACCCACGTGCCCTTTGCCATACGCTGGCCCGAACGGTTTCCTCAAGGACGGAGTACGGACGCGCTCATGAGTTTCGTCGATTTCGCGCCGACGTTTCTGGACCTTGCGGGCGTGAATGTTCCCGAGACGATGGTGGGCGCGACGATGACGCCGTTGCTTGCGGGCAAGACCGATTCGTATCGGGACCACGTAGTGACGGGCCGCGAGCGGCATACGCACGCGCGCTACGACAACTGGGGATACCCTTCGCGCGCGATCCGCACCGAAGACTACCTGTACATCCGCAATTTCAAACCCGACCGCTGGCCGGCCGGCGACCCGCCGGAGTATCACGACATCGACGAATCGCCGACGAAACGGCTGGTGATGGAGGGAAGCGAATGGGCCGAGTTGCTGGAAGCGGCGGTAGGCAAGCGTCCGGAAGATGAGCTGTACGCTATTCAAGAAGACCCGGCCTGTCTCAACAATCTGGCAAGTGACCCCGCCCATCAGCGCATAATGGATCGTTTACGGGACAACCTCATGTCCCTGCTGACCGAACAGGGCGATCCCCGCGCGCTCGGCACCGGCGATATTTTCGAATCCTATCCGCGCGTGAGTCCCATGCGTCCGGAGTTGGGCGGGTTCGCCGAACGGGGCGAGTATAATCCCGCGTACCAACTGTAATCTGCTCTCGTCCGTGGCGTAGCAATCGCGTTCCCAAGAAACAGCCCGGGCGGGTAGGATTTCCTACCCGCCCGGGCCGCAATCAAGCAACTGAGGTGGTTGTTGCTGAAGGGTTACGGGGCCAACTCGTGGATCTCGCTTACCGCGTAGTCCGCGTCTTCACCATGGCACACGACGCAGGTTTCCACGCCTTGGGCCGTGTTGATGAACGCGTGGACATTCGCGGCCAGACCGTCGTGGCACGTCGTGCATGCTGCCGTCTCCGGCATGGTCTCGCTAATCACCGTCGGACCGCCCGACTCCTGGACCACCAGGGTCGACAGCGCCTCTTCCGGCACCGGAATCATATAGGTGTCTTCCGCGTGGCAGAGACCGCAATCCTGACGCGGGGCCGGGAACCGGATGTGCGTGAAGTCATGGGCGACGTTACCGAAGCCATACACCGTATACGCGCCTTCGAGATCTTCGCCCGTATGGATCTTGTGCAGCATGTCCTTGAAGTTCACCGTCACCGGAGGCAAAGCGCCACCGGGACGACGCGCTTCGTCGGTCTCGTTCGGATTGTGGCACATCACGCACACGCCAACGCCAAAGCGCTGTTCGCCGTGGGCACGAATCTCCGCGTGACACACGTTGCACGCTTCTTCATCGACCACTTCGCGACGAGGCTCAGGCATTCCTCCGTCCATGCGGAAGAAGGTCAGGCCGTTCGCCGACGGACCCTGGGTGACGCTACCGCCATCGTACATAAAGCTCAAACTGCCTGTCATCGCGATGCCGAACGTGTCGGTCGTCGTCGAATCGAAGGTCTCCGTGTACGTATACGTGTAGTTGCCATTTCCGTTGTTCACAAGATTGACGCTGTTGCGTACGTTCGCGTTGATGTACTGCTCGTAATCATCCGCCGGCCAGGCGAGCAACGCATTGCACGAAGTCAATTGGCTATTGAGGTTCGTGTAGGGATCGCCGTTCTTGTCTGTCACGGTGAAATTGACCACCGGCTGCGCCGTCGGTCCCGGATTGATTACGTTCACCGAGTTGATCGCGAACTGCAAGCCCGGCGC
>JAHDWY010000491.1 GCA_023384315.1 Candidatus Hydrogenedentota bacterium
GGCCACGTGGACCGCAGCTTCGTTGGAAAGTGCGATCGATCCCCTGATCCACTGGGGCGGTTTATCCGCCTCGCGGGCTAACCACACCTCCTGGCCCTGGTACAACTCGCGCGTTGAGTAGATGCGCTGTCCCAGGGGCACAAAATCCAGGGCGAGCCGGCTCCGGATATCTCGCAGCACGGTGCCGGTTCGTTCCAGCTCCTTCTGGTCACCCCGCTGCAGCACGGATTCCATTTCCTTCTCTACGCAGCGGTCAAAATCGTGTCGCATCGTAACAACGCGCAGGGGATCGTCGGGGTCCCAGCGGCGTATGACCGCGCTCAGCACGCGAAGCTCCTCAGTCGAACAGCCCTTCTCTTTCGCGATGGATTCCACGTTGTTCCACGCGGCTGCTGCGCGCACGCGGCGTTGCCGCCGCTGCCGGAATTTCTCCAACAGAAAGGCGCCTATCAAAAGAACGAGAAAGGCCATCGCGACCCAAATCAACGTTTGGTTGCTGGGCGTACTCCAATTGACAAGGCCGATGGGTTCTTCTTGCAAGGCGGTGTCCTCTTGATTCTGCCCATCATAAGGAGGATGTACCCTGCGATGCAACGGCCACGCGGTGGGCAGGCGATGAGGCAACGCGAGCGGCGGAAGATGCTCGAGATCAGTGGACCACGAAACCTTCTTTCTCGAGTTCCTTGGCGAGGTCGGTTTTGGAGATTTTTTTGAACGCCACCACTTTCTTGGGGTCGACCGCCTCGAAGTGCTTGTTGAACCGGCGGCGATGAAGGAGGTCGGCCATGACCAGGGGATCGTCGGACTCGAGGATGTGCAAGGTGCGAAGCCGTACACGCTTCATGCCGCCCCGCCAGTCCTCCAGCGTGGTCATCACGTTAGTGGGAAGGCCTCCGCCCCGATTGTGGTCGAGCAGGAACTGAACAAAGGCGTCACCATCGTGACCCTCCTGCACGGCTTTCGTGAACGAGTCCTTTGAGAGCGTATACACGGTCGCACTGCCCGTACTCCCGCGAACGCAGAATTGATCCATGGGAACCGTCAGCAGCGGATCCACGTCCTGCGTCGGAACGACAATATCGAAATTGGGTTGGACGATAATCTTCGCGTCCTTCTCCGGAAACAGCTTCTTGAGTCTGTCCGTATTGGAGTCTTTCAGGAGGCAGTCCCCCAGGGTCGTTATGGAAAACAGCCCCCGGCCGCCGTCTTCGGCACGGTCGACCAGCCCCAGCCACAAGAAGGTCTCTTCGATGGACCGGGCAAGCCCGCGCTCCGAACTCGCGGCTGTGGGGCTCACGTAGTGCCAGTGACCGCCGGCGTTTTTGAGCAGCGGCTGTTCGGTCTCGGAGCCCAGGCGCATGGCGTGATCGACGAAGTCGGTAATCGGATACCACGTTTCGGTCTTGATCTCGTCGAGCAAGCCGGCCAGGACTCGCTTGGAAGCGGATTCGTTTCCGGTGCTTGTGAGCCATTCGAAGATGATCCGATGCCGATCGATCCGGCTCATTTCGAGAAGAGATTCAAGTTCTCCGGCCCGCAGTTCGCTGTCGACTCGCGCAATCCACCCGACCCCTTGGGCTACCCACAGACAGGTCTGGAGTGATGGGTCGTCGTCCTCGGAACACAATTCCCCAAGACGCCGGCGGTCTTCTCGAAAGAGGTCGCCGTCGCCCCGAAGGCGAGCGGGCTTGGCCGCGATGGCTGCAACAAGGCGGCAAATTCGCTCCGAGAAATCGAGTCCACGGGAATCGACATAGTCCGGTTTGCTGCGGCACGGTTTAAGTGTGGCGTTCTTTCGCCGCTGCGCACTCGATACCTCCATCCATTGGCGTAGTTCGGACAGGAGTCCGATCATGCGCACCAAGCGATCCTCGGAGTCGAAACGGAACATCTCGAAGAGCGCGAAGCCTTGAAACAACTCGAGCAACGCCTGCTCCACTTCGTAGTCCGAGTGGCCGAAATTGGCGCGAACGGTCGCCGCAGGCACGACGCCGCCCTCGTGCTGCCAGACAAAATCGAACACTTCCTGGGCCCGGCCAGAGTATCCGCGGGTGGCGACATATTCCACGATGGAATCGGGCCGCGCGTAACTGCGGGCGATCAATTCCTCGGCGGCAGCCTTCTTTCCACCGGGCTTCTCGATGCCGATTTGATCCTCGAGGCGGCGGAATTCGTGAGGATTCAACGCCTTGACGCCATTGAACAGGGAGGGGATATCGCCACGGTTTTCGAGGCCGTCCGAAATGCGTTTGACCGCCGTGGCGCCTTCGGCCACCAGCTTGACCTTTGTGAGATCGGTGAAGAACAACTTGTGATTCACGTCGATCAGATACTCGACTTCCTCTTCAGGCAGTTCGAGCTTCTTCGATAGAAACCGCACGGTCAGCCCGGACCGGCTGTTCAGCGTGAGTTCGCGTGCAATCAGGTAGGCAGGTTTGCTCAGGCCTTCAAGTGCCATGATCAGGCTGGCGCCATGGCGCATCTATAGCCCCCTCCCACATGCCGATGAACAAGGGTAAACACACATGAAAGGACAGTATATCCATCGAATCCCGCTGTGACAAGGCATTGTTCGATGCGCGGAGCCGCCACCGCGGCGCGTGGAACGGGCCAGACTATGGCTGGACCGAGCGATACCACTTCGCGAAGCGGGCGAGTCCTTCCCTCATCAAGACGGAAGGATTGTAGCCTAGCATGTCGCGGGCCTTGCCGATGTCGGCGAAGGTCGTTTCCATGTCAGACGGCGGAAAGGGGAGTTCACGTACCGGTACCGGCATACCAAACGTATCGCCCAGCAGATCGATCAGCTCCCGCAGGCTGGTCGTATGGCTTTCGCCGAGGTTGAAGATTTCGTATCCGAAGGGCGTGTCCACGGATTTGAGCAATCCGTCCAGGATGTCGTCGATGTACGTATAGTCGCGTCGTGCCGATCCGTCCCCAAACATGGGGATAGGCTTGCCCTCGTGGAGCAGGCGCGTGAACATGTGGATCGCCATTTCAGGCCGTTGCCGCGGGCCGTATACGGTGAAGAACCGGAGCAGCGTCACCTTGAGGCCGTAGACGTGGTGAGCGACGTGGGCCATGAGTTCGTTCATGCGCTTCGTCGCCGCGTAGGGGCTCACCGGCCGGTCGCAGGCCATCGTTTCCCGGAACGGCGTCTCCTTGATACCTCCGTACACGGAAGAGCTGGATGCGAATACGAGGTGCGAGACAGGGTATGCGCGACAGGCATCCAGGATGTGTTGGGATCCGATGATGTTGACGCGGTGATACAGGTTCGGGTCTTCCAGCGAGGGGCGCACTCCGGCGCGGGCGGCCAGATGCACGGCCACGTCGGGCCGTTCCTGCTCGAAGACGCGATTGATGGCGGCTTCGTCCGTGATGTCGACTTCGTGCAGCCTGAAGCGGTCGTTGGCGCAGGCCTCTTTCACATTGCGACGTTTCACCGCAGGGTCGTAGAACGAGTCGAAACAGTCCACGCCAATCACGCGATCGCCCCGGGCGAGCAACGCGTCGCTCAAGTGCGATCCAATAAACCCGGCCGCGCCCGTAACCAACACCTTTTTCATACGCTTCTTGCCACCCCCCTTGCGTCAAATGAGACGCCGCGTCCGGCCGCGTCTACATCATTCTCACGTTCACGGTTTCTTCGAGACGATCAGATTCACGTATCCGTCGTTGGTCGGGACGATGATATCGCTCAACCCGTCGGCATTCACATCGGCAGCGATGGGCGCACCCGCTCCGGCGCTTATCGCAACGTGCCATACGATGACCGGATGATCGCCCGCATCGCGTACGGCGTAGAGCGTGCCGTGACTCGTCCCAAAGATGAACTCCAGTTGGCCGTCGCCATCGATGTCGCAGGTCGCCACATCGGTGCAGGCGGCGTCGACGGGGAGTTCCCATCGCACCGTCCCATCCGAAACATCCAGACACGCGAAGTTTCCGTTTTGGCGACCGAACCCCATGAGCCAAGACCCATCAGGCAGGAGCATGAACCCTTCTTCCGCGGAGCGCGCTTCACCGGCAGGCGGTAGCTTGTACCACATGGGTTCGGCGTGAAGCGACATGGCGGCCTGGAAGTAGTGCCCCGCCACGAGGCAAACCACCGGCCCGCCTTCCGAACGTTCGAGGATGGCGGGCAAGGTATATAAGCCCTGGCTGGGTTGATCGAAGATCGTCGGCGGATGCAACGGACCCAGTAGCGATTCGCCCGTTGGGCCGTCCGCGACGCAGTAGTAGTCCGGGTTGGTGAACACGAGGTCCGCTTT
>JAHDWY010000492.1 GCA_023384315.1 Candidatus Hydrogenedentota bacterium
GGCGTTGCACGGTGACGAACTGAACGGCCTGGAAATTATCCGCCGCGTGGTAGCCCGGCTCGAGCCGCGCCGGATTCGCGGAACGGTCCTGGCGGTGCCGGTCGTGAACGTCTTCGGTTTGATCACCCAATCCAGGTATCTGCCAGACCGGCGCGACCTCAACCGCAGTTTTCCCGGTTCATCGAACGGTTCGTTGGCGTCGCGGCTGGCGCACACCGTGCTGCGGGAGATTATCCGGCCCTGCACGCATGGAATCGACCTTCACACGGCAGGCATGAACCGGACCAACCTGCCGCAGATCCGGGCGAACCTGGCGGACCCGGAAACGCGCCACTGTGCGGAGGCTTTCGGCGCGCCGGTGATGGTGAATTCCGCGGCGCGCGACGGGTCCCTGCGCGAAGCGGCTGCCGCGAATGGCGTACATGTGTTGGTCTACGAAGCCGGAGAACCCCTTCGGTTTAACGATGACGCCATCGACACGGGCGTATCCGGCGTCTTGCGTGTGATGGCTGCGCTGGGGATGCGGATGGGGCGCAAGCGGGGGCCCGATCGGCCTTGTCTGGAAGCGCGGACCAGCAAGTGGGTGCGGGCCCGGCGCAGCGGGATCTTGCGCTTGTCGGTCGCCGTAGGCGAACATGTACGGAAAGGTCAGTCGCTAGGCGTCATTTCCGATTCATTTGAGGAACACAAGATCACGGTCAAATCGCCTTGGACGGGCGTGGTCATCGGGCAAACCGTCAATCCACTCGTTTACCGTGGCGACGCTATCGTGCATGTGGGCATCCTCGACTAATCGCCGCCAGGCGTGATGATTCGCAACACCAATTCTGCAAGGTAACGAACCCGGCCTTCGGGTTCCGGAGTCGATAGTATGAAGATCGCCATTCTCTCGCGTGGACCCCGCCTGTATTCCACCCGGCGGCTCCGGGAAGCCGCCGCGCAACGGGGCCATTTTGTCAAGGTCCTCGATACGAACAAGTTCTCCATCCACGTGGAGGAAGAGGAGCCTAGCCTGTCGTATCACGCGCGGAACCTGCCCCATTACGATGCGGTCATTCCAAGAATTGGCGCGTCGATTACGTTCTTTGGGTGTTCGGTCGTGCGCCAGTTCGAGCAGATGGGCGTCTTCACGCTGAACTCGTCGCACGCCATTGCCGTATCGCGCGACAAGTTGCGCTCGTTGCAGATCCTCAGCCGGCACAGTATCGGGATTCCCCAGTCCGCCTTCGTGCGCGACAAAAAAGACGTGCTTCCCGCGGTGGCGAAAGTCGGTGGCACGCCGGTGATCATCAAACTGCTCGAAGGCACCCAGGGCATCGGCGTCATTCTCGCGGACTCCATCGACGTCGCCTCCGCGATCATCGAGACGCTGCAAAGCACGCGGCAAAACGTGTTGATCCAGAAATTCGTGGCCGAAAGCAAAGGCCGCGACATTCGCGCCTTCGTGGTGGGCGATCGTGTGGTGGCCGCCATGCGGCGCCGCGCACAGGGCCAGGAGTTCCGGAGCAATGTCCACCGCGGCGGACAGACGGAAGCCCTGGAATTGGACAGCGAGTACGAACAAACGGCCGTTCGCGCCGCACAGATTATGGGATTGCGCGTGGCCGGTGTCGACATGCTCGAAGCGGAAGACGGACCGAAGGTCATGGAGGTGAACTCCTCGCCGGGATTGGAAGGCATTGAGACCATTTCCGGAGTCGATATCGCAGGCGCGATCATTGAGCTGATGGAGGAGGAAGTGCTCTTTCCGGAAATCGACGTGCGCCAGCGGTTGACCGTGAAAGGCGGCTACGGCGTGAGCGAGGTTCCAATCGGCACCAAGTCCGAGTTCGTCGGGCAAACCATTGCGGAGACCGGCCTGCGCGAACGCGACGTTTTGGTGCTCAGCATCAACCGGAATGGCGTGGTGATCCCGAATCCGCGCGGATCGCGGGAGTTATTGGCGGGCGACGAGTTGTTGTGTTTTGGAAAGCTGCTTACGCTCAAGGGACTTGTCCCACCGCCGCGCAAGCGCCGAACGAAGAAGAAGGCCAAGAACAAGGCCAAATGAACCGGCCTGCCGGTGGAATTCCGCAGGCCAGACGGAGTAGCGTGTACTCATGGCTCGTGTACGGCTGTCCATAGCGGATCCGGCCCACGGATTGACGCTGAAAACGCTGCTCGAGGCAGACGGGCACACGGTAAGCGAGAACGAACCCGGGGTGATCATCACCGATGATTTCGTTCAGGCGGTTTCACTTGCCGCAGGGTGTCCCACGCTTGTTCTCGCCGGGATCACTCAACTGCGTGACGCTGTCGAAGCCATGCAGCGCGGGGTGTTTGGCTACATTTTTGTGCCGCTCGTGCCGGGCGAGGCGGCGCTCATGGTGCGCCGTGCCACGGGATTTACTGCGGCTACGCCGGAAAAGCACGACGTTCCTTTGGGCGATGTAGAGACTGAACATATTCTGGATACCTTGCGTCGCTGCAAAGGCAACCGCGCGGAAGCGGCGCGCCGGTTGGGCATCGGGCGCAATACCCTCTGGCGCAAGTTGAAACGAATCGAAGCGAAGGACCCGGGGGATCGGGCGTAGCCGAGAAGACGCGCCGGCCGATGCGGTAAGGAGGGGATCAATCATGGCCACCACGGACGGGACTCCCACGGTTGCGAGCGCCCGGCTCATCGCCGCTGCGCTAACCTTGGCGACCATCGGATACGCGGTCGTCGGCACCGCGCTGGTATTGACGCATGTCATACCGGAAGGCGGTCTGACGGAGTTGCCGGAGCAGTCCGAGCTGATACTCAAAGCGGCATTACTCCTGGCGGGCATCGGGGCAACGGCGGCCTCGTTCCTGATTCGGCGGATGCGGGATGCCAAAGCGCCCGCGGGCGACGACGGCATTCCGGCGCGGACGGCCAACCTCATCGTGGCCATGGCGTTGGTGGAAAGCGCGGGCGTCAACGGGTTCGTGATCGCACTGATCACGGGTGACGCCATGTTCTCGATGCTGCTATGGGGAATGGCGATCGCCGGGTGCATCTTGCACTTTCCCACCAGTGCGTCATTTGGTCCACGTGCATGAACGCGGTCCGGGCCCCGGCGGGGCTTAGTAAAGGAGCATAGGTCGTGGCGGAACTGGAACGGGTGAGCATGTCGCTCGAAAAGCCCTTGCTTCAGCGGCTTGAACGGCTCGTGCGCGCAAGCGGGTACACGAACCGGTCCGAGTTCATTCGCGACCTCATTCGCGGCAAGCTCGTGGAAGAAGAATGGGAGCGGGACGAAGAAGCCGTGGGCACGATCACGCTCCTTTACGATCACCACCAGCGCGGCTTGAGCGACCGCTTGACTCACCTTCAACACGACCACCACAGCAACATCCTCGCCACCACGCACGTGCATCTGACCCACGACCTTTGCGCGGAAATGATTATGGTGCGCGGCCAGGGCAAGATGGTCCGCGCCTTGGCGGACAGCATGCGCCGGGAAAAAGGCGTCCTGCACGCCTCCCTCTCCATGAGTTCCACGGGCAAGAGCCTGGCATAAATCCACCCCGACTATCTGGAATAGAATTCCAGAATATGCTAGGCTCCAACGTGCGGGCCCCTGTATCCTTCACGGCAAGAGATTCGGCCAAACCGGAGCACCTGCTGATTTCTTGCGCAATCACGCCGATACGTGGTTGGACTGTCCCTGGAACCGGCGCCACGCCCACCTGCTGACTACGAACGTCTGGCGATCGATGGAGAAGGATTCATGTTTCGGACGCGCATCATAGGCACGGGTCACCACTTCCCCGAGAAGGTCCTCACGAACGCGGACCTGGAGAAGATCTGTGATACGAACGATGAGTGGATTCGGCAGCGATCCGGCATTCAGCAGCGCCACATGATTGAGGATGGCGAGGGTCCATCCGACGTGGGTGTTCCTGCCGCGCGACAGGCGCTGGAAGACGCAGGGCTGACGCCCGCCGACGTCGACCTCATCGTGGTTTGCACCACGACTCCCGACTACATCTTTCCCGCGACGGCTTGCGTGTTGCAGGAGAAACTCGGCATCACCAATACGCCCGCGTTCGACGTGAACGCTGCATGTTCCGGGTTCCTGTACGGCCTCTCCACCGGCGACGCGTTCATTCGCAGCGGGAACTATAAGACGATCCTGGTTGTGGCCGCCGACGTAGCCACCAATCGCATCAACTACAGCAAGCGCGACACGGCGGTACTCTTCGGAGACGGCGCGGGCGCGGTGGTTCTGCGTGGTGAAGAGGGTGACCGCGGCATCCTCACG
>JAHDWY010000493.1 GCA_023384315.1 Candidatus Hydrogenedentota bacterium
AACCCGGCGGACACCACAGCACATCAGCGGCATCCTTCAAGTTCTTCCACGCCGCGTAACCGTGCTCGCGGGCGACGACGGCAAGGGCATGTTTGCGCTGAATCGCATCGCGATTCGCAAGAATCTCGTCTTCCGTCTGCTCGCGGAACGGAGCGATCCTCCGGAAACGTTTCGCGGCTTCTTCCGCCACGTCGGCTCGCTCCGACTTCAGGTCTTTGAGCAAAAGCGATGCGTCGCGTTTGCATTCTTCGAGGGATGGGATAGGACGGGGCATGAGATCGATTCCTTTGCGTGTAACGTGGACGCGATCCGCACTGTCCACAAAGGAAATTCTCTCACGAATTCGTTTGAACGTCTTGGGAGTGATACCATCTTTCGCGGATAAGGCGCCTCCCGGCACCGGCGAAATCATAGCGCGATCGGCCCTGAGAATACAAACGCAGCTCCGCGCAGATCCCCGTCCGTGTGCGTCCGTGCCTGTCCGTGTAGGTCCGTGTAGACAAGAGGGACATTAAGTGAGAGTTCCCCGGCTCATCCAATACGCAATGATCCTCCTGGCGCTCTCAGGCCCGCTTCTCGCCCAAGCGCCCGCCGGCACGGCGCCGTCCTCGTTCGCGGCCTTATCCGAACTGGCGAGACTTCCCGAAGCCGACATCGACCTCGCCGAGGCGGCCCTGCTCATCGCCAAAGGCGTCAACCCCGCCGTCCGTGTCGAACACTACGAATCCAAACTCGACGGTCTCGCCGATGAACTGAAAGCGCGCCTCGCATCCCGCACCGATTCCAATTCCCAGTTGCGCATGATGGCCGCGGTTATTTACTTGGACTGGGGATTCGGCCGCAGCGAGGTGGTCGCGCCCGACGTCTTCGTGGGGTTTAACGAAGTTCTCGACCAACAACAGTGGAATTGTTTCGGATTGACCATTCTCTACATCACCCTCGGCGAACGGAGCGGCATTCCCCTCCGCATGGTCGCTGGCCGCGGACACGTATTCGTCGAGTGCGACGGCTCCCCACCGCTGTACGTAGAGACCACCGACAAGGGCGAGGTTCACGACAGCAAGGACTACCTCACATCCTATCTGCCGTTTCCTTGTGTCCGTCCCGAAGACTACCGCGCCCTGGACAAAAAGGAGACCGTCGCCGTGGTCCTCACTCAGACCGCCCTCGCCATCCAGCATCGCGGAAATCTCGACCTCGCCCGCAGCTACTATTCCATGGCGCTGGAGTTCGACGCGCGAAGCGCCGAAGCCCACAGCGGGCTCGGCTTTCTCGACTTGAACGCAGGAAACTTCGAAGACGCGATCGCCGCTTTCGAAAAGGCCGTGAAGGCCGACCCGTCTTACCGCGAGGCTCTCGGCGGTTTGGGCAGCGCGCGTTACGCGACCGGCGATCGCGAAGCGGCGGCGAAGGCCTATCGCAACGCACTGGACCTCTGCCCCGACGACACAAAGACGGTCTACAACCTCGCGCAGATTCTCTATGAGATGGACCGGTTCAGTGAATCTATAATGCTCTACCGAAAGTACACTGAGTTAGTCCCCAACGATCCCGACGGCTACGCGCGTCTCGCCTTCCCCCTGGAAGATACCGGCGATCTGGAGGGCGCCCTCGCCGCGTATCAAAAGGCCCTCCAACTGAATCCACAATATGTCGATGCCTACATCAACATGGGCATCGTCTACGAGAAGCTGGAGAACTTTGACGCCGCGCGGCAATCTTTCGAATGGGCGATTCGTTTGCAGCCGGACAGCGCCCTGGCCTACGCCGGCCTGGCGCGCGTCTTCAATGCCCAAGGCAACCGCCAACAAGCCTTCGCGTCGATATCCCGGGCCGCGCAAATCGACCGCGCCAATCCGGCCGTGTGGCTCGACTTCGGCGCCATCCTCCGCGACGCGGGCGACACCGATCGCGCCATCGAGTCCTACCAGCGGGCGGCGCTCCTCCTGCCGGACGATCCGGAACCCTTCGAAGCGCTTGCAGAGCTGCATCTCGGGAAAGGGGATAGGGAGGCGGCCGCGGCAGCCGCAAAACGCGCGGCCGAGTTAGGCGCGAAGTTGTCGCCAGAGTTTGAGAATCTGCTGCAATCGACCCGTCAGGAGTGAGAACGCGAGGACCGTCGTTTTCAGCGTCCTCTGCGCGGACGATTGTCAGGTCTCACCTTAGCCTTGCCAATCAGGTAGTCCCGCATGAGGTTGATCGCAAAGCTCAAAAGCCCTATTACAAGGACGCCCGCGGCGAATGACCTTAGTTCTGGGATCGCGAACGACCCCAACGTGAGCAATCCTCCGATCCCTAAGAGAATCCACGACCACCAGAAGCCAATACGGACTTTCCGTTCGTCATAGTCCAGCACCGGATCTTCCTTGAGCGGGAATCCGCAGTGCGGACAACTCAGTGCCTGATCGCTCACAGATCTACCGCATTCCTGGCAAGGCATTAAGGCCATAGCCGTTCTCCCCCAAAGTGGCGACCTACTCGGACTTTACGCCCATCCCCCGCGAACGCGCAATGGGACGAGGAGTCAAACCCAACTACGTTACGCCACCGCCTCATTCGTCAGCGGCTCGGTCTCCGTCGTGCGGACTCGCTTGCCCTTGACCATGATATTCGGCCGCCCCATGCTCTGCCCCGAGATTTGCTTGTTCTCGGGGTCGCGGTACCCGCAGCGCACCATCCGGCGCACCTTGTCGGTTGTGTTGATGTAACTGCCGTGCACCGTGAAGATGTTGAACACCACCACGTCGCCCCGCTTCGCCGACACGGGAACCGTCTGCTCCAGCTTGTATTCGTCGGTGTTCAAGTGCGGCGTACACGGCTCGCCTTCCGGCGTTTGCGTGATGTGCGGTAAATACCCGCGCTTGTGCGACCCGGCCAGGAACCGAATCTCTCCGTTCTCGTGAAACGTGTCGTCGAGATGCACCAGCGCATCCACATACCGGCCATCGGTATGCTCGTAGAATGCGTTGTCCTGATGCATGGGGAAGGGGTGCCCGCTCTCCGGCGGTTTCGCATGGAGCGTCGTGTGATGCAATTCCACATTCGGCCCGATCAATGCCGACAGCGCATCCGCCATTCGCGGGTTCGTCACCGCCCGCATCCAGGCTTCGGAGTAGAAATGAAGGTCGTGTAGCGATGTCAGCTTCGACTTCTTCTCCGTAGCGGCGTCCATGTACACCTTCCGCCACGGTCCCGACCATCCCATCTCCGTGCGCGCCCAGTGGTCCATGAGGTAATCCAGGTCCGATTCCAAATCGTCCATTTCTGCCGGCGAAAAGACCTGGGGGATAAGCAGAAATCCGTTCTCATTGAAGAAGTCTATTTGCTCTTGGGACAGCATTTACGGGGCTCCTTGCGTCGTGTTTGAAGACGTGCAATTGGCTGGCCGGATCGGTCCGCAACCTTCCCGCAACCAGACGTATTGAGACTACCACACGGGCCGCACTTTGAGGCAATCGCGCGGGGAGTGACAGCGAAGGGGTTGGTTCAGCGCAAACCGTCATCGGTTCGGCAATCGGCGCAACCCCAATATGTGGTATGGTTTGGGATGTTTTAGATTCTTATTGGATTTCCGGATCGCTTCTGCTATAATCGCCGCGGCTTGTTGTGAGTCAGTCTAAGTACTTTCAAATTCTTGTGTTATGCTGTTCCGGCGCGACCGTTTCCGGTTTCGCTTGAGGGGTACCCTATAGTGCGATCAATTTTTGGTGCCATTCCGGGGTTGTTCTCCCACGACATGGGGATCGATCTCGGAACCGCGAATACCCTGGTTTACGTCAAGGGCCAGGGTATCGTGTTGAGCGAACCCTCCGTAGTTGCCATCAACAAGGATACGGGCAAGGTGCGTGCCGTCGGCAACGAAGGCAAGAGCATGATCGGCCGTACGCCCGGTAACATCGTCGCCATTCGTCCCATGAAAGACGGCGTCATAGCCGACTTCGAGATCACCGAGGCCATGCTTCGGTACTTCATTCAGAAAGTTCACAACCGCCGCCGCCTCGTCATGCCGCGCGTGGCAATTTGCGTGCCCTCTGGCATCACCGCGGTCGAGCGTCGCGCGGTGACGGAGAGCGCGTCGCAAGCGGGCGCAAAGAAAGTGTTTACCATCGAGGAACCCATGGCTGCCGCGATCGGCGCCGGTCTTCCCGTACACGAGCCGCAAGGTTGCATGATCGTCGACATTGGCGGCGGAACCACGGAAGTCGCCGTCATCTCTCTCGGGGGCATTGTTCACGTGAACAGCGTGCGCGTCGCCG
>JAHDWY010000494.1:0-798 GCA_023384315.1 Candidatus Hydrogenedentota bacterium
TTCGCGTAGTCGGACGACGCCCACGCCGATCCGCAGGTTCAACTGCAACGATGGCGGGAAAGCCTGCGCGACGAGGTCCGTAAAGATGGCGTGACCGAGACACTACAGGAACAGGTGGATGTCCTGAGCGCGAAGGAACGGCGTCAACTGAAACGCGCCGTGCTTGACGGGATCGCCGTGTTGCCCGGCACGATCGGGTGGCGCGGCTGGGAAGCAAACGAAATGCGACTATACGCGGCCCTCGTCACCTTGTTGCAGGACCGGGATGCTGTTCCCCTGCTGAAGGAGCGTTTGGCGAACCTCCAATCGGGAGAAGACCGCGGAACGTTCTGGGGGCGCCCAGAGACCGCGGGCGCCATCGCAAACGCGATCGTTGCATTGGAAGGCGAGGACTCCACTGATTTTTTTGCCGCGCTCTCCGGCGACTCGTCAGCGGACCGGGCCGTCCGGCTCGCGGCGTTGTTGTCCCTTGGCGCGATCGGTACCAAAGAGAGCGCAGAGGCCTTCGCGCGCTTGAGGGATGCGGCCTACGGTGCGCCGAATGCTCCCGAACGCAAGGAGACCTACACCCACGCCGAGCGGATGGCCGAGGCGGCGCACATGGTGTTGTGGGTGTTGTCCGGAGATGCCGGCCCTGCGCCGCGTCCGTTCAATGCAGATTCGTACAGCGGAGCGACGGTCTCCGAGGACTACGCATCGGGTACCCTCAACACAACCACGCTGGGTGGATGGACCGATCTGCATTTTCGCCGCGTGGGCGATGAGTGGCTTCTGACACAAATTGGCGGGACCGTGGTA
>JAHDWY010000494.1:808-4255 GCA_023384315.1 Candidatus Hydrogenedentota bacterium
CGGCGCCCGGGCCTTCGGAAGCACGCACGTTCCCACGGGGGAGAGAAACTTCCGCCACCTTCGACCGAAAAACTCCGTTTCGCGCGGCAGTATGTCACGCCGCGGAAAGACGGATGTGGTTCACTGAGGCGATGGGCATGCCCGCGCCTCCGAAGGAGGAAGTACCATGAAGCATACAATGGCGATTACCCGGGTCCCGGCGATGGCTTGCTGTGGCGAGAATCATCCTGCCTGGAAGGAAGCGATTACGGCGTTCCTGGAGGATCCCGTCGGCGTCATCCGGCTTCACTTGTCCAAGGAAGACGACGTGTAGAGCGTGAGAATCCAGCGCCAAACGCGATAGAAGTATCGTTTCCTCAAATAGACGGCCGTCCCGTTAGGGGGCGGCCGTCCCGTATTTCGGCCGCCAATGGGGCCACATGGCGCCGGAGCCTTCGGGGACTTGCGTGACCGTCTGCGGTGTGCCGCCATCCGCGGGCATCACGTAGAGTTGGCGGCTCCCGCTCCGGTTCGAGCCGAACACGATCCAGCGCCCGTCCGGCGAAGGCGTCGGATGATAGACTTTCGTGGCCGGCGGTGAATGGGTAAGCTGCTCCGTCGCGCCGTCGAGCGAGACTCGCATCAGTTCAACACGATTTTCAACGGCCGCCGTGTAATAGATCCAGTGTCCGTCTTTGCTCCACACGGGCACGTCGCTGCTCCCGCCGTGAAAGTCCTCCACGTCGAGGAAGGCGATGACCCCTTCGTACCCGTTCCGATCCGCGAGTTTGCGCAATTCAGACCCGTCGGGCCGGGCGATGTGAGGATGGCAGTTGTAGTGTTCGCCTGATACGAAGAGCAACCATTCCCCATCGGGCGACCACTGCGGCACGAAGTTGAACGGATTGCCGGTTTCCACGCGGATAGGGTTCGCGCCTTCCGCGTCGGCCACGTAGATTTGGTAGTCCTTATGGTAGGCGATCCGCGTACCGTCCGGCGATCCGCTGTATCCATAGGCGAACCCTTCCGGCCCGGAACTGACGTCGCGTTTGTTGGAGCCGTCGCGGTCCATGACAAAAGGATGGGATACGCCGTCGATGAGTGCCTGAAACCCAAGTTTTCCGTCCTCGCCGGGGAAGAAGAACAGCCCGGAGTTGTAATCGCTGACGCGTTCCACTTCCGTGAGGTTCTCGATGTTGCCCGTGTCGGGATTGACGAGACACATGTCATAACGCCAGCCTTCCGTCATGCGGAAGGCCTTATGCTCCTCTTCCCAAGCGGCATTCTCGGGACTCTCCCAGCCGGACCCGATGATGGCGTACCGCCCATCCGGCGACCAGCCCGCGAACTGGGTCCACGAGTGAGGTTCCTGGGCGAGGGTGCCCGCGATGGTCCGCCGATCGGTACCGTCCGCGCGTACGACGTGCGCGCGCATGGTGGTCACGTTGGCGTGACGGCCGCCCGGGAGGTTGGTGCGAAACTCGGTATAGCCGATCTCGTAATTCGCGAGCGACGCGGCTTTGTCCTCAGCGTATGCGCATAACGTCAGCGGCACGAGCAGGAGTGACGCATAAAACGCTCTCATGTGAGTTCTCACTTTGCGACGGCGCTTTGCGTGGATGTCGAATCCACGACGCTGAGGACCTTCCCGTCCAGTCCGGTATTGGGCTCGACACCCATGAGCGTAAGGACCGTCGGTGGAAGATCCAGCAGTTGCGCGTCTACGAGCTTCTCGCCTGAGGTGATACCGGGTCCCGCCATGACGGCGAAGCCCTCGGGATGGTGGCGGCCCGAACGCCGTTCGGGATCCGCGCCGAGAACCGTGCCGATGCGCGGTGACCGCAATCCAGACTTCGGCGCATCGCCGGACCACGTGACAATGATGTCGGGCAAATCGTCTGCGGCGGTAGTATTCAGTTCGCGACGCGTGCGGATAATGGATTCAACAGCGGGCGCGCCCGTGGCCACGTTCTCCAACGCGGCCAATTCCTGCTCCAGCATGTCGCAGAGCGCGTCGTATTCTGTGGGTTCCACAATGCCGTTCGGTTCGCGGCCCTTCAGGTTGATTCGGATGGAGCCGTTGCAGTCATTCGGCACCACGAACGCGCGGCTCTTCGCCCACTGACCGCTCGGGTACACCAGGCGGCGCGTCCACTTGTCCCACGTGCGTTCGGGGGCCCAATGTTTCACCGTGTTGATGAGCGGTATCCCGAAGGTGTCCTGGAGTTTTCGAATCCGGTAGTAGGCCCAGCCTTTTGATTTGGGCGTGCTTTCACCCGATTCCGATGCCGCCGCACCGTTCGGGCCAAGGCCCAACTTTGCAACGACCTGCGGTAGTAAGTGACTTCCGGTGTAGTTTGGTCGCATGCCGGAACCCGAAAACACAATAAAGTTGGCGTCGGGCGCGCGTTCGACGAAGTCCGCGATAACCTCGTCCTGTTTCGCGAAAAGGCGCGCGAAGAATTCGCCGAACTCGTCGTCAAACTCGGGTTTGTGGTCGGGATGGCCCGGTTCCAGGAGGTGACAGAGCACGTGCATGGCCCAATGGGTTTCCGGCAAGACCGTGAGAAACAGGTCCCACGGCTCCTTTTCCATCAGGTAATTCAGCAGTTGCCGTTTCTTCTCCATACCGTCCTGCAGCGCGGTGGTCACCGCGCGGTACTGTTCGCGCGTCGTGGGTTTAATGAAGATGCGCGGATCGCCATGCACGATGGGATGCTTGCCAATCGTCCCGTAAATCTCGGTCATCAGATTCTTCGGCCAACTGTCCGGAGGCCAGCCCGGAAACTCACCGCCCCATCCCGTGACGTGAACGCCGTTGAAATTGGCGGCAGGCCGGGTCTGTGGAACATCGATCACGGCGACGCGGCGGCCATTCGCCGTGGCCGCATCCCAGAACGGTGAACCTTTCAAATCGTCCGCGTACCGCTTGACGATGTGATAGGTGCCGTTCTTGAGTTGCATGTGGGTGAAGTACTGCCCGTGGCGGTGCGGCAGATGACCGGTCACCAACGAGGGCCAGATCGCGCCGCTGGAGTAATTCGACACCGATTCAAGCGAACCCCAGACGCCCCGCTGCCGCAATTGCTGGAGTGCGGGCATGGTGCCATCGCTGCAAAACCGATCGATCTGATCCGGACGCGCGGTATCCACGCCGATCATGACGACGCGGCCGGAGCCCTGTTCAGCGTTGGTTGCCATTGAATCCTCCTTTACAGTGAGTCGGTTCTCACACCGCTCCGCCGCTGTTGCTGCATAAGCAGCCGGCGCGCCACGGCATCCTTGAGCAACCGGAAGGCCACATAGGCGCAGCGGAGCGGGAACGCGCACAGAAAGCATAGCCACTCGATGAAATTTGCATGGCGGAGCATGAGCACGACTAGGTTCCGGAGTTTCCAAAGTTCATATGCCGCGACAATCCCGCGGCCGGCATGACCGCCTTTATGTTCGACACTCGCCCGCGGCGCG
>JAHDWY010000495.1 GCA_023384315.1 Candidatus Hydrogenedentota bacterium
CAAGACCCCCTCCCCAGCCCTCCCCGTCCACGGGGAGGGAGCGGCGACTGTGCATGGTGGGTAGAGGTGAGGCCGCCGGTGGCCTTCGGAAATCCCGCTACGTAACTATGTCTAAGACAGGGTGCGCGAGAAAACGCAGTCGTTTATTGTGGTGCAGACTTCCAGCTTGCGGCCACTGCAGTTCTGACGCCTCCACCTCATTGAGTCCAACGGCATGTTACTCCCAGAACCGTCACCCTCGCGAAGGCGGGGGCCCATCTTCAATGGGGAAGATTTGGCTTGCGCGCGTACGCGGGTTCATCCGTTCGCGGGAAAGACGAGAAGAGGCAATTCCGGCCAAGGAGCGTAGGCGTCCCGCCTGCGCACCCACACGGGCGGGACGCCCGTGCTCCTTGAATGCATCACGCCGCGACAGGTGACACATCAGATGGCCATGTTGCGTCGTCGCAAACCGCGCGAAGCAGGATCAGATGACGAACCAAAAGTCTCCTTCACCCCAAAAATTGATGGCCTCCGGGCCTTCATAGTCTGGTCGCGCAACGAGGCGGAAATCAGCGGTCAATACCGAACTCTTTTGCGATCAAGCTGAACTCACGTGCATATGACGTGACATACTCCGACTCCAACTCGAATTCACCGTATATACCGAACTTTCTGTTGCCTTCCGGATGCGAGACTTCGCTGCCTATTTCACAGCGAACCCGAGGAGGGGACGCGGCGCTCTTGGAGAATATGCGAAGACTAAACCCGTAGCTTCCGTGCAACTCGGGCGAAAGTGAGTGATCCAGAACAAATCGGTCCAGTTCAGCAATGAAGCCCGGAAGGTTTGACAGCGTGATTCCGTGGCGCTCGCCGTAGAATTCTCCAAACTGGGCGATCGCATTGAGAAAGGGATACCCGCTCTGAGTAACTACTTCTAAATCCACATACACAGCACGATCTGGCGACTGAATTCTCATCTGTCATGCTACCTCATCGACGAAAGTGACCATTTGTCTCAGTTAGAATCGTAATCGGAATTTAACGTTGACGAATTGACGATGTTCTGCAACCCGTCCATGAACCTCCGCGCGGCGTCTTGCGGTGTCAGGCGCTGATAGACGACTTGTTCGATGTAGTCGCGTCCTGCCTTTTCCAGCCATTGGTCCACCGCGGTGCGGAGGGCGGCGTATTGTTGGGTGTGGGGGTCGCTGGGCGAGAGGGGTTCTTCGACGATGGGGATGTCGCTTTCCATGACTTCGTTGTAGAAGCGGACCCAGGGGTCGTCGGACTGCATGAGTTCGGGGAATAGCCGCGCGAAAGCCTCCGTGTCCGGCGGGAGATGGTGGAAGCGGCGGAGCTGCGAACGCGCGAGGTGCGCGGGATCGGCAAAGTAGTTCGCGACGCGCAAGGCGTTCCCGGTATGGGCGTCGCCTTTGTAGGGCGTCTGCTTGAGCACGGAGAATCCCATGACGCCGGCGCGCGGGGCGGGGCGCATGCCGGGCTCGCGCGTGGGCATCCAGATGACGCAGAGGTCGGGCGGCTCGCCCGTGACCGCGCCCGCCGCGTAGTCGGCCTCCCACATGTCGCGCCAGAGCTTGGCGGACCACGGTGTTTCGCCGAAGGTCATGCCGAGGCGGTCGTACACGTAGAGTTCCGCGTTGATGTCGTTCCAGTTCATGCCGAAGGTCGCAGGGTTCCAGGTCTTGTCGAAGTTCACGAGTTGATCGAAGAGCGTCAGGACTTCCACAACGGCCTCTTCAGTCAAGCCAGGGTGGAGCCCCCACTCCTTGGTCTCCGGGTCCTGGTACAGGAACCGGCGACGCGAAACATCGCGTCCCCAGATGCCGGGACCGAACTCGTCGATGAACAGATGCTGCAAATGGACCAGCGCCGCGCCGAATCCCCATGTGTCGTTTGCGCCGTCGCCGTCAGTGTCGCGCGTCAGCGCCTTGCAGGCCTCGCGAAACTCGTCGATCGTCCAGCCCTGCTCCCGAATGGCGACATCATCGAACCCGGCGTCGGTTAGCATGGGCCGGTTCGCCAGCACAAAACCGCCGTAGGCATAGCGCAGAATGGGAAACATGGTGGGCCGGCCGTCCCGGGTCAAGGCACGGCCCACGAGCGGACCCATCGCGTCTAACTCAGCATCGGGAAAGAACTCCTCCGGGATGGGCACGGCCAGATCCTCGGATTTTCCGCTGTACTGAAAGGCTTCGAGTTCCGGGTAGCCCGCCATGTACACGTCCGGCGGTTGGCCGGTCGCCATGGCAACGCGGAGCTTGCTCTGGTATCCCGCGTGGCTCATGACCGCGAGCTTCACCTTCACGTGCGGATGCGACTGGTTCCAGAGATCGGCGAGTTGATAGTAGTGCGCCTCGTCCGGCGAACCGATGAGTTCGTTGATCCAGACGGTGATCGTATCGCCGGTGCCAACCGCTTCGCTCAACGAGCCAGCGCGCTCCGGCGACTCCAGCACGGTCCAGAACCAGAGCCAGCTCAATGCAAGCGCGACGACCAATGCGATGATGAATGTCTGTTTCACGGATGCATCATACCCTGTTTGGCGACGAGGAATTCCAAATTCGAAATCCGAATCTCGAAATCCAAAACAAATTCTAATGTTCAAAACTTAAAACCAGAAGGCCTCAAGTTGAGGTTTTGTGTGCTCGAAGGTTCCTGAAAGATTCGTCGGCATTGGCACCGACGTTTTCTCGACCAAATCAATGTCGATACGCTGCAGCAAAATCCATTCATCGCGCAATTCGTTTGGGTCATTCGAATTTTGGTCATTAGGATTTGTTTCGAATTTCGTATTTCGGATTTCGGATTTAGTCCCTCCGTTTACGTCAAGGTGCTATATCGCCCGCATCTTCTCCTACCCCTTTACGGCTCCAATGGTGAGGCCCTGGATGAAGAAGCGTTGCAGGGCGAGGAAGAGGATGATGATCGGCACACTGGCCAGCACCGCACCCGCCATGATGACGCCGTAGTCGATTTGCCACACGAATCCCTGATCGACGCCGATGAGCGATATCAGCCCCACCTGCACGGTCATCATCTCTTTCGAGTTGGTGACGAGGTAGGGCCAGAAGTAGTCGTTCCACGCCGCGACGAAATCGAGCAGGAACATGACCGCAAGCACGGGCCGCGCCATGGGCATGACGATGCGCCAGAAGATGGTCCATTCCGATGCGCCATCCACGCGGGCGGCTTGCATCAACTCCTTCGGCAAGGTCGTCATGAACTGTTTGAACAGAAACACACTGCCCAATCCCGCCATGCGCGGCACCATGAGCGCGAAGAAGGTGTCGAACCAGCCGAAGGCAAACATCATCTGATACAGCGGGATGAGCGTGACGAAGGCGGGCACGGCCATGACCGCGATGATGAGCCAGAAGATGAGCAGGCGTCCCGGGAAGTCGATCTTCGCCAGCGCGTAGCCCGCCATGGCGCTGAACACGAGATTGATGCAGGTCGGCACGAGCGCGATGAGAAGGCTGTTCCAGAGCCACGTCCACGCGGCGTCGTGGGTGAGCGCGAAGAAGCCGGAGAAGTTTTCCCAGGCCCAGTCGCGCGGAATCCAATCGAGATCGGCGAGATCGAACTTCGCGCCGAGATGCGTGAGACTGCTGGACAGCATGAGGTACAACGACGCCAGCGACAACGCCGTATAGAAGAGCAGAATGGCAAGCGCCGCGCCCCGCCCGGCCGTGGATACGCGATCACCTTTGTACGTCGCCATGCCTCAGTACTCCACGTCGGTGGCGAGCCAGCGGTAGTTCACGATGGACACGGCCACGATGACGAGCATCAGCAGGATCGCCATGGCGGATGCGACGCCGAATTCGTTTTGGTAATAAAACGTACGATACACGTGGTAGTTCACGAAGTACGTCGATTGCAGCGGCCCGCCGCCGGTGATGAGCAATGCCGGCGCGAAGACCTGGAATCCCATGATGAGTCCCGTGACCGTGACGAAGACCGTTGTGGGTTTCACCAGCGGCCATGTTACGGCAGTGAACGTACGCCACGGCGACGCGCCGTCGATGAGCGCCACTTCGTAGTAGGTCTTGGGAATGCTTCCGATGGCGGCTGCGTACACGATGACGCCGATCCCGTTGGCGGTAATCCAGGTCATCACGATCAGCACCGGCATGGCCAACGAGGGATCGCCGAACCAGTTCTGTGACGGCATCCCGGCGGCGTTCAGCGCGGCATTGGCGAACCCGTCTCCGCTGTGAAAGATCCATTTCATGATGGCCGCGCTCA
>JAHDWY010000496.1 GCA_023384315.1 Candidatus Hydrogenedentota bacterium
AGAGTTTTCGGTACGTCGTCGGGCGCATTCTTGTTCACAGTCACTCATCTTTATCCAAGATGGGTCCCCGCCTTCGCGGGCATGACGGTTTATGTTGTACGCGACGTTGCTCGTAATTGGACCCTGTAGCGCCCGGGTTCCATCCTGGGCGGGTCCCGGAGAAGAACACGCCCGCCGTGGAAGGCGGGCGCTACAGTGAGTGAGCTTTCTCACGAGTTGGATGGAGAAGTTGATGCGGAAGTGTGATGTTGCAGTGATTGGTAGCGGGCCTGCGGGGTATGTGGCCGCGATTCGTGCGGCGCAGTTGGGCGCGCACGTATTTGTCTTTGAGCGCGAAGAACTCGGCGGGGTCTGTCTGAACTGGGGATGCATCCCCACCAAAACCTTGATTCATACCGCCGATGTGTATCGCAAGATCCGACATGCCGCCGATCTCGGCCTGAAGGTGAACGGAGTCAGCGTCGATATGAAGGCGCTCGTCGCTCGCAAGAACGAGATCGTGAAAAAAAACAAGGGCGGGATCCGCAACTTGTTCAAGGCAAATGGGATTGAAGTCATCACAGGCGATGCGGCCATTACCGCGCCCGGAACGATCCAGGTGGGCGATGAAACGATAGCGGCGAAATCCATCATCATTGCGACCGGCAGTTCGCCCGCGCAGATTCCGGGGTTGGAGATTGACGGCAAACGCGTTATCTCCAGCACCGAAGCATTGGATCTCGAAGTGCTACCGAAACGCGCGTTGGTGATCGGCGCAGGCGCGATCGGCGCGGAGTTCGCCAGCATGTGGAACGCCTTCGGGGTCGATGTAACGCTCGTCGAAATGCTGCCGCGCGTGCTGCCGCTGGACGACGCCGAACTCACGCAGGGGTTGGAGAAGATCTTTAAGAAGCGCAAGATCGACGTCCGCACGGAGACGAAGGTGAAAAACCTCGACGTTTCCAAGAAGGGCGTACACGTCGAGCTCGAAGGTAAGAAGACCGATCCGGTCGATGTCGATCTGGTGCTCGTAGGAATCGGACGGAAATTCCATTCCGATGTCGTGACCAAGTCCAAGGATTTGGGCGTGAAGGTCGGCGCGCGCGGTGAGATTCTGGTCGATGAACGCATGGAAACGAATGTGAAGGGCATCTACGCGGTCGGCGATGTAACGGCGAAAACCATGCTCGCCCACGGCGGTTCGGCGGAAGGGTTGGTCGCCGCAGCGAACGCCACCGGCGGCAAGGCGAAGATGAACTACCGCGTGGTGCCCGCGTGCACCTTCACGACGCCGGAAGTCGCGCGCGTGGGTCTCACTGAAGAGCAAGCGCGGGCAACCGGCGCGGACATCAAGATCGGCCGTTTCTCTTTCATGGCGATTGGCCGGGCCCACGCCATCGGCGAGACCGACGGCATGGTGAAGATCGTCGGTGACGCGAAGACGGACGAGGTGTTAGGCGTCCACATCATGGGACATGAGGCGGGCGAGCTGATCGCTTCCGCGGCGGTGGCCATGAAGATGGAAGCGACGGTCGCCGAGATTGCGCATACGATTCACACGCATCCAACGCTGTCAGAAGCGGTGATGGAAGCAGCCGAAGACTACTTTGGGGCGGGCATTCACACGCCGCCGAAGAAGCGGCCGTAGCGGGCGGCGGAACCAGCGGGGATCTCGTATTGCGTCCACGCGTACGAAGAACGCTTGAGTACAGTCTGTGCGTTGCGGTTCTCGTGCTGCTGCCGTTTGCCGTGCTGCTGCCTGGCATCACGAACGGCGCGGTGCCGATCGCGAGCGATTCGATTTTTGCCTATCCGCCCTGGGAGGCCGCGCGACCGGACGGTCTCGTGCCGCCGGAGCAACCCGAAGCAAATCTCATGGCGCAGCGGTATTACCCGTGGTACGTCTTTCTAAGCCACGCCGGGAATCCCGTCGAAGCCTTTTGGAATCCTTACGAGAATACGGGGATGCCCTTCTTTGCGCTGTGGCAGACGCGTTGCCTATCCCCCTTTTCGCTGCCCTTTTACCTGGGATCGCCTGGCGCCGCGCTTACGTGGTCGGTCTATTTGAAACTACTGGTGGCGGGACTCTGCGGCTTCTACGCCGCGCGACGGCTTGGTTTCCATCGGCCCGTGGCCCTGTTCGTAGGAATCGGCACACAGCTAAGCCCCGCTTTGATCCTGTGGTGGGGCTATCCGCTGTCGGACGTGTTGCCATGGCTCCCGCTGCTCGTCTTGTATTGCGAGCGTATCGCCCTCGGGCATTACCGCATGTGGATGTCCGGCGGCGTCGTTGTGGCGCTCATGCTGCTCGGTGGCGATCCGCTTATGGTTCTGGTGCTGTTGGCGCTCGCGGCGCTCTTCATCGTCACGCGGTGCAAACTTGATCAGCGCGGTTTCAAACGATCGCTGGCGCCTGCGGCGATGTTGGTGCTGAGCACCATCGCCGGCGTGCTCCTCAGCGCAGTGCAGATTCTCCCCTTCCTGGAATTCGCTCGGGAGGCGCGGACGCTCGGGTTCGGTCCCACGGGATCGGCGCTGGGTCTTTGGGATCTGTCGTTGGTTGTATTGCCCCACCTGCACGGCACCTTTACAGAATCCTTGCGCGGGAACGGAGGTGCTCTGCAGACGGCAGGACTGCTGCATGTTGGCATCGTTCAGATCGCGCTGTTGCCGGTCTGGATCGCCATGCGGCCTTTTGCCAACGCGCGGCAGCGCATGCGAATCGAATCGCTGCTGTTTCCATCACTCCTGCTCACGATCCTTGCCTTGCTCTGGGGACCGGTGCTGCAGCTCGTCCCGTACCTGAACTGGATTGGCCCCCATCACTTCCTCGCGGCGAACGCGTTCATTCTGACGCTCAGCGCAGCGGCCACGTCGGAGGAGTGGATTCATCTCAATGCCCACGATTGCCAGGATACCCTCAAGCGCTTGCTGTTGATCGGACCCGTCGCGCTGCTGGCGATGGCGGCCTGCGTCGTGCTCGGCGCGATTCAACCGGAGGCCGAGGCAAATGTCGCGATGCTCGGAATCATTCCCGCTGGACTGTTCGTCGCGTTGCTCGTCATTTACGGGATATCGATTCTGAAACCATCCGCGCGATTGATTGGATACACATTGAGCCTGCTGGCGCTGGTCAACGCCCTATCCACCTTCGGCACGAGCATCCCCTTCACGAACCCCGGGAACGTCTATCCCGACACGCAGTTCATCGAGTCCTTGCGCAAGTCTGGAAACCGGGTGAGCGGGACTGACGCCCTCTCGAAATGGCCCCTGCAAGCCAATCTCATTCCGCAGGTGTACTCGGCAACCGGAATCACCTTGAAACGGCAGGCGGATTTCTACGAACGCTTCGAAGAGGATCCCCTGCTGCTGCGGCGCATGGGAACGCCCATGCTCTTGCTGACCCGGGACGATATGCAAGGCAAGTTCGCATCCATCCGGCCCATCTTGCGCGTCGAACACGTCTTTCCGACGGGCGCAGTCCTGTTCTTTGACAGCGAATCGCGGTCGCGGGCCCGCATGATCAGCAATGGCCGGCCGGTGGAGGCCTACGATCCTGTCAAGGTGAACTCCGCCGAAGGGCCTGTCGTGGAACAAGTCATACCCCCGAACGGCGCGGACAATGGCACGGCCACTACCGAACTTCGTGCGGCTGATTCCAACAGCCGCGTCGTTGTGGATGTAACGGCGAGCAAGAAGAGTCTGCTGGTGCTTGCGGACACTTGGTATCCGGGTTGGCACGCGACAATCGACGGCGCGGCAGCGAACGTGGTCCCGGTGGATCTGATGTTCCGCGGCGTCGAGATTCCGGAAGGCGCCAGGGAGGTCGTGTTCACCTATGCGCCGGCATCCTTGCGATACGGGTTATTCACAAGCGGAATCACCGCCCTCTGCGTGTCCGCCGGACTATTGACGCTGGTACCCGGCGCGATCCGCCGGTTCCGGCACCGCCGAAAGTGGCAGTTCTAGCTCTTCCGAATCTTCTTCTCGATCTTCTTGTCTTCCGGCATGCCGAGGTTGCGGGCTTTCTCGTAGTAGGGCGCGGCCATGCCGCCGTCATCTTTCTCGACCGCGTACCACCACGCAAGATTGAACCAGGCAGGTCCGAAATCGGGATTAGATTCGGTGATCTCTTTCGCGACGCGGATCGCTTCGTCAACCTGATTGTTGTGAGCCAAGTTTACGGCATAAGTGTTCTTGATATTGAGGTCGTCCGGATCGAGTTGCGTCGCCTTTTCCAGGTATCCCGCGGCTTCTTTAAAATCCTTGA
>JAHDWY010000497.1 GCA_023384315.1 Candidatus Hydrogenedentota bacterium
AATAGAGGACGCGCAGAACGAGATTGGTCTTGACATCCGCGAGTACATCGATGAGAACGGACGTCCCATACCCTTACCTGCGGAAGCCATCGTTGGAGGCGTCATCCCGGACGATGAGCCGCACTACCGGTTCCTCCAATGGTGGTGGCAGCGGGGGCACGGCACTGCCGTCGTGAACCTCGCGCAAGGTGCGGTCGTGGACGAGTACCGGCCCGACGCGATCACGTGGCACGAACCGTATCGTCTCGCGCCCGTGCGCAACGCGGCCAAAGGGCTAGACTGCATCGCCACGTGGACCTACGGGCATCCCGACATCAAGCGCCTCTGTTACACGACCTACCTGCAAGCCGCAGCCCGGCCGGAGCAGCAATTGGTGCAACAGGACATCACGCTGTTCGTGTACGGCCGCTACGCGATCGCGCTGGACGAGTCGACGGCGGATATGAGCCAGGATTTCTCCGGCGGCGATCCCTACTTCACAGCGGGTCCGGACTATGCGCGTCAGGCGACTTGGCTCGTCATGTCGCAACGACCGGACATCCTTTGTTACTACTCCGCGGGAGCACTGTCGCCCGACAATCCAATCTTGGACCCAAGCTACGCATCGCCCGAAACTTTTGACGCGATCGGGCAAACCTGCGACGAGTTGGTCAAGCCCTTCGGTCCGGCCATTCGCGCAAGCAAGCGCGTCGAACCGGAAGTGGCGCTGCTCATGTCGGCGGCGTCGACTTGGTTCTCGGCGAGTCCGAACCTGCCGGGATATCCAAACGAACAGACCCTTCCCTTTGCGTCGCTGTTGATGATGAACCATGTGCCCTTCGATGTGCTACTTGACGAAGACATCGCGGAGGGCGCATTGGTCCGCTACCGCGTACTCGTGTTGCCGCGGGCGGACACCTTGACCCAGTCGATGTACGAACGCATCAAGGCCTTCGCGGAGGCCGGCGGCACGGTCATCTCCGATGCCTTGCGCGCGGACATCCCCGGTGCGCAACGCACGAACTTCGATTT
The DNA here is from genome assembly GCA_023384315.1 of Candidatus Hydrogenedentota bacterium. GTDB lineage: Bacteria > Hydrogenedentota > Hydrogenedentia > Hydrogenedentales > SLHB01 > JAHDWY01. The sequence goes on from JAHDWY010000497.1 coordinate 1,012, forward strand.
CACCCCCTTGCGGAAGGTGGACGGCAGGTCACTTGCCGAGGGTGATGCCATGACGGCCGAAGATATGCGGACCATGATGGAAGGCTATGCATCGGAACTGGCGCCGCTGTTGGCCGGCGTTGCGCGAACGGCCGCGTCGGAAAGCCCGCGAGTGTTGACGAATTCGCTCGACGCCGGAGACGCGCGCTACCACTTCTTCGTCAACGACGACCGGACTTACGGTCCGCGATTCGGTCAATGGAAATTGCGCTTCGAACTCGGCGTCCGTCAGACCGCGCAGGTCAGCATTGACGTGACCGAGCGGCCTGTCCTCTACGATATGCTCCAGCGCAAGGAAGTCGCGTACGAAACGTCGGGCGGCTGGGCGCGATTTCCCCTCGATATCCCCGCGGCGCGGGGCAAGCTGATCGCCGCCTTACCGGAAGCCATCGGCAATGTACGAATCACCGGTGCCGAGAACTGCGCGCCCGGACAGCCCGTGGAACTGACTATCGAAGTTCTGGGCGCATCCGGAGCGCCTTTCAAGAGCGCCCATCCGTTGCGCGTCGAGGTGCGCGATCCGCGCGGCGGCGATTCCGAATGGTCCCGCTACACAACGACCCGCGACGGCGTCTGCGCGTTCCGGTTTATCCCCGCCATCAACGACGCGCCGGGCGCCTGGGAGGTGTCGGTGACGGAACTGCTCAGCGGGAAGAAGGCCGAGCAGCGGGTTGAGTACGCAAAGTAGAATCGTGTCGCCCTACTTTGTGCCCCGCGCGGCGGCGTACTCGTTCGCGAACGCCGCGCCGTCGTAGGATACGCTCGCCTTCGCGAGATGGTGCATGGGCACGGCCTTATTGCCATTCGTCCACGACAGCTTGGCCGCCAACGCGCAGAGTTCCGGTTCGACCAGCGTGTCGATGGGGACGGGCGGCTCCGCGACGTCCCCGGCGAGGTAGGGCAATACACGCTCCAGCAGCGCGCGATACAGGTTGGCCGAATCGACGACGAATTGCGTCACGCCTTTGTTCGTGATGATGTCCGCGTGGAAGGGGATCCATCCGTCCATCTTGCCGATGGCGAGAATTCCGGCGGCGCCGTTTTCCCACGTGACTTCGATGCGCCGTTGCACGCCCTGACTCAGGTGGCGGACGGATGCAATGCCGGGTCCGAGGATGCCGCTCAGCAAGGCGTAAGCGTGAATGCCGTAGTTGTACTCGTCGACGCCGCATCCGCAGATGACGGTGTGAGGCGTGCCGCGTTCTTCCTCCGGGATCGCCAGCCAGTCCCGCGTTTCGTAGCAGAATCGCAACGACGACCCGCCGCTGACGCGTGCGCCCTTATTTACCCATTCCACAATCTGGCCGATATCATCGATGTTCCCCGCGACCGGCTTGTCGAGCAACACGGACTTGCCCGCCTCGACAAAGGGCCGTGCCTTGGCGATGTGCGTGTCCCAATCGCAGCCATGAATGATCGCACAATCGACTTCGGGCACCATCGCTTCCAGCGACGGGTACACGGTGGGGATGTTGTGATCATGCGCGAACTTCTTGACGTATTCCGCGGAATGCACCGCGCCGCCGTCCCAGAGTCCCACGACTTCGTGTCCGAGTTCGCGCTCGATGGGAATCCAGTTCTGGGGATGAGACGTGTCGACGTCGACTACACCGATTCGCATGCAACTACACCCTGTTCTTGTCCGCGACTTCGGCCACAATGTTTGCGGCCAGATCGCAGTGTTCCGGTTGATATTTTTCGCAGAAGGTCGACCAACGAATGAAGGTTTTCAAAAACTCAGTCGCCGTAGGGCAGCTTTCCGCCGAGTAGGTATACTCCCGCGACGCGGGCGGCATCGTGTAGGGGAACCGCTTCTCCGCGATCTTCTTGTGCAGACAGGTCAATGCCGCCGGCATGAGGTAATACTCGCCCATGCCCGCGCCGGGAATGCCCGCCTCAGCGAGCTGGCTCGCGAAGTCTTCCGTGCCGCACGCGAACGCATTCGCGTCGATGTTGAATCCCGCCATCCAGCAGGAGTAGACGTTGGTCGATTCCGGAATCGGCAGGGGCGTGATGCCGGGGATCTCGCCGAGCTTCTGGTAGAGCAGCCGGATCATGGCATCGCGGTGAGCGACTTGATCGCGCACGATCTCCAGTTGCGCGAGGCAAATCGCCGCCGTGCAACCTGGCATGCGATAGGCGTAGCCCACGTCCGCGTGCAGCCGACCGAAGTGCGGCTGCATCACCGCGCCCCGGCTCTGGCCCATGTAGCGCGCGCGCTCGTACAACTCGGTGTCGTTGGTCACAAGGCAGCCGCCCGTGTCGGACCCCATCGTCTTCTCGGCGTCGAAGGAGAAACACGCGGCGTCGCTGAGCGTCCCCGCGATACGCCCCTTGTACTCTCCGAATACCGCCTGACACACGTCCTCGTAAACCTTCAGGCCATGCGGCTTCGCGAGCGCGTTGATGCCGTCCATGTCGTTCATGAGGCCCGTCATGTGGACGCAGAGAATCGCGCGCGTGCGGTCCGTGATGCACGGCTCGATCGTGGCGGGTCCGAAATTGATCGTGCCCGGCTCCGTATCCGCGAAGATGGGGATGATCCCTTCGGCCAGGAACCCCTGCACCGTGCCGTAGTCCGTGACCGGACTCACGATGATCTCGTCGCCCGCTTCCATGCCCGACGCCAGCGCGAGCACGTGCAGCGCCGGCGTGCACCCCGGCGTCCCGATGCAATGCTTCACCCCCAGCGCCTCCGCGAAGGCATTCTCGAAGCGCCCCATCATGTCGGCCGTTAACCCGGAGTCGACGACCTCCTGCACGTATGTTGATGCATTCGGCCCCATCGTCCGCGGAAACGAAACCGGCAACTTGCCGACTTCGCCCAGATGGGCCTGCGCGCCCCACTTGGCGGCCTGAAGTTTCTCTGCCATGGTTCGGTTCTTGCCTTTCTCTCGCGATGCCTGCGGCGGCGTGTCCCCCGGAGCTTTCCCAGGCTGCGGGTCCGCGCTCGAAATTACCGCCGTGTCTTAAGAACATCCCCCTTGATCCCCCTTCGAAGGGGGAGTTGCGCTAGTCACGTTTTGGGACGTTTATGTGGTCGTTCGCATTATATCTGTTGCTCGTAGCGCACCAAAAGGGTGCCGCTAAGTGGTGGCGAATGCCGTCGGGGAGGGGGTGCACCTCCATTCTTTTTTGACGATTCAAGATGCTGTATTGAAAAGTCAATGTTTTTGTTTTGGGAATGGGGATGAATC
>JAHDWY010000498.1 GCA_023384315.1 Candidatus Hydrogenedentota bacterium
AATCTCGGCTATCCGGATACCATAGTCTTACGCGTCGATCTTGGGCGCGACCCAGTTGACGCCCCATCGATTGGTGACGTCGGATGGACGGTGATTGCGGCGGAGCGCGTCGAAGGCCTCGGGCGTACGAATGACTTCTTCACGCCGCTTCAGGCTACGCACGAGGAAGTCGGCTTCCGGCGGATAGCACGCTGCGGGCACTCCGGTTGATACGGAGGGGACGTCTTCGTTTTCCAATCGGGTGATCGCCGCGTTCGTGGGAAGCGCTGCGCTCTGATAACGAAGGTCCATGCTCCAGCGCACGATGTCCGACGCGTTCTCGTAGCTGCCGTGAATCGTCCGGTTGGTCATCAACAAGACGCCGCCTTTCGGGACCGGGCACACGACGGGTTCGCCCGGCGGCAAATCATCATTCGCGATTTCCAGATACTTTCCGCTCGCGTGAAGCCGATGCTTCGCCACCGGGAAGCGGTGCGAACCGGGAATCACCCAGAGGCAACCGTTCGATTCGTCGGCGTGTACCAGCGGCAGCCACACCGTGATCACCAGCGCGTCGTCGCAATAGGGTTCGAGATAGCCCGAATCCTGGTGCCACGGCACCGCGCCGTATCCGTAATTCGGGATCTTCGGTCGCAAGCGATAGACGCTGCTCGCGATGATTTCGGGGCCGCAGAAAACTTCCGCGATATCGAGCAACGCGGGATGGCTGAGGATGTGGAAAATGCCCGGTCCGCTGAGGACGCCGTTCCAGATGGAGACCGCGAGTTCGTCGGTCTCGCGGCTGATGAGTGCGAGCTGTCGCTCGAATCCCGCTTCTTCGTAGGTTTGGCTCAGTTGACCCTGTTCGACGAGCGCACGAGCGCGACGATTGACCTCACCCGTGAGTTCGTCGATAGCGGGTTGAAGATCGGCATCGCTGAACACGGAATCGACAACGAGATAGCCGCGTTCATGGAAGGTTTCAACCGATTTCGTATCCACGACAGTGCTCATGAGAAGCGTCCCAGTCCTTGCATGCTCGCCGTTATTATACGCCGTCGAACCGTCGTGCGCGATTCACATTTTACGAGACAGCCTTGGCTCGCTCATAATGGCCGGACATGCGGATGCGGCGGCGGGGATGGCCATGGATTCTGAACTGGGGAGGGAAGTGCAATGAAGCGTTGGGCGGCAATACTTTGCGCCGTATCGATGGCGGCGTCGGCGGCAGAGGTGCTCTTCACAGACGGACCGCAAGAGTACCAGGGCCGGCGGTACTATTGGTTGGCGGAGTGGAAGCTGGATGTGACCTTGCCCGCAGATGTGGCGCCGGGCGACCGATTCGAGGTGTTGTTCGGCAGCAAAGGGTCCGGCGAGCGGACCTTGTACTACGCGTACGGCGACCGCTCCGGTTCGATGGCCGAAGTGCGGCCGGAGGCCTACGAATGGATCGAAATTCCGTTGGGTGAACTGAAAGCCGGAGAGCACGTCGTGCTCTATGGCAAAGGCCAGCCGAACGTCGCGTTTCTTGCCGGTGTGCGTGTCAGCGGTGAATCGTCGGAACCTCTGAAAGTGGAGATCTTCCGCACTGCGCAGATCTCACCGGATACGAGGGAACTTATGCGCTGGGCAGACCTGCCCGGCTTCGAGATGAGCGAGGATGCTCGCAGACTTTGGAATCCCGCTCCGGAAGCGCCCGACTGGGATCGCGTGGAACGGTCCGCGCGTTACGCGGGCATCGCGCTCGACAAGGTGCAGCGTTGGCTGCACGAAGAATGCATGGCCGTACACGACAAGGACAGCGCATTGTTCCGTCCTACCGGCGCGGAATGGAACTATCGCGATACGGCCGCGGACTGCTACCCCTTCTATGTCTGGGCGGCCTGGTTTACGGACATGGCGCTTCTTGAGACCGTCATGCTCGACACGCTGGAGGCCGAACAACGGCTTTGCAATCAGCTTGACCGCTTGCCGGTGAACTACGACATGGACCAGAAAACGAAGGTCGAGATCGATTTCGACGCCATGATCTTCGGCGCGAGCGAGTATGCGAAAGACGGGCTGGTACCCATCGTGGAAATCACGGGGCGGGACTATCCCTGGTTCGAGCGGATGCGCGGCATTGTCGATGACATCTTCATGCACGCGAAATATGAAACCCCTTACGGCAATATCCCCTCGACGAATATCGAAGTCAACGGCGAACTCCTGCAGATCTTGCCGCGCCTCTACTCCATGACGGGCGAACAGAAGTACCTGGATTGGGCGCATCGGCTAGCGGATTCCTATCTTTTACCGGGTAAATTCGTGCCGGGGAAGTTGTCGGACCACGGCTGCGAGATTATCGGCGGATTGGGGCTGTTGTTCGCGGTCGATCGGAAAGCGGCGCCGGAGAAGATGAATACATACCGCCCGCACATGGAGTATATGTTCGATGAAATCCTGCGGCGGGGCACGAATTCGGATGGGGTAATCATTGCGGAGCTTGCCGATTCGCCGGGTCCCCACGATGGCGTGCTGATGCGCGACGGCTGGGGTTATGACTTCGTGGGGTTTCTCGACTACGACATGGCGCTGGGCACGAAGCGCTACGAAGACGCGATACAGAAACCGCTGACCAACCTGCTCAAGCCGCGGTACAAGAAATTTAATTGGGACCACGACTCCCGCGATAACGTGGCCGATTCCGTCGAAGGCGGGTTGTATCTCTTGTACCGCTATCCCACGCCCGAAGGGTACCTGTGGGCCGACCGCGAGATTGCCACATTCCTCGTCGACCACACCGAACCGGACCGGTTATGGGGTGTGCACAAGCTCGAGGCCAACACCGTGCGGACCGTGCTGATTCACACCATGCTGCACACGCGCAACACGATCGCGCGTCCCTGGGCGCAGGGACTCCGGCTCGGCGCCGCGCCCGTGGGCAAGGACGGCGTTTGTGTTTACATGGAATGCGACGAGGCTTATACGGGCCGGCTGTACTTCGATGTGCCCCGCCACCGCATCACCATGGGCTTCGAAGAGGATTGGCCGCGCATGAACGCCGTGCCCGAATGGTTTACCGTCGAGCCCGATGATGCGCATCAGTATACGGTGGAAGAGATCGACGGGGACACGCGTGTCGTGAGCGGGAGACTGCTCAGCGAAGGGCTGCCCATTGAACTCGAACCGGGCGCGCCGCTGCGGCTGATCATCAAGCCCCAGTCCTAATCGCCTTTCGCCGGCCATTTGACCTTCGGCGATTGAGGCTGTAGATTCGGACCATTCGAGCTGCAACGAACCCGAAGGGGTCCACGATGTCCTCACCGCAACCGAATTGCGCCGCAATTTCGCGGCGGTCCTTTCTGCAGGCCGCGGCGGCGTGTGCTGTGGCGGCGACAGGGCTGCGCACCGCGCAGGCGCAAGTCGAGCCGTTCCAATTTCGCTACATCCTCGCCTCATCGCTTTACGGCGAACTGCCGCTGGCGGAGATCCTTCCGGAAGTCCACAAGACCGGCGCGAGCGAAATCGATATCTGGCCAAGGGTTCACGGCAATCAGCGCGAACAGATCGAGGAACTGGGGCACGACGCGTTTCGGGAGATGTTGCAGGCCCACGACGTGCGCCTCGGGATAATCACCCGCTACGATCTCGGGCCGCACCGGCTTCACGACGAGATGGCCGTTGTGAAGGCGCTGGGCGGCGACATGCTTGTTACAGGTTCCGGCAAGAAGGAAGGGGATACCCTGCGCGAGCGCATGGGGAAATTCGTCGAGGCCATGAAACCGCACATCGCTGTGGCCGAGGAACTGGGCGTGACCATTGCCATCGAGAACCACGGGAACGCCTTGCTCGAATCGCCGGACTCGCTGCGTTACCTCGCGGAGATGTCTCCCTCGGATCGATTGGGAATCGCGTACGCGCCCTACCACTTGCCGCAGGATCCGGAACTGCAGGCCAAGCTCGTTGCCGACCTGGGACCGCGTCTCGTGCACTTCTACGCGTGGGAACACGGGATGGGGTCGCACAAGAAACTGCCGAAGGTGCAGGAGATGAAACAACTGCCCGGCTACGGGAACTTCGATTTTGGGCCCGTCGTGGCGGCCTTGCGCGCCATCAACTACGCGGGGCGCACGTCCATCTTCATGCACCCTGTCCCGCGCGGGATCCCCGTGCTGCCCACCGCGTCCAAAGTCACAGAGATCCTGAACCGGTCGCGCGAGTATCTGGAAAGTCTGTTGCCCGACAACAAACCTATGTAA
>JAHDWY010000499.1 GCA_023384315.1 Candidatus Hydrogenedentota bacterium
GGGGACTCCGATCGACGAGCCGAGTAGGTTCGGCGAGCAGTGGATTCCCGGTGTTCCGCGTTCCGCCCGATGCGGGCCCCATTACGAGTGACGACGTGAAGCAGGACGAGGATGAACCGTGAGTGTCGCGCTGCTGGACGTAAATGTCCTCGTCGCACTCGCATGGCCCACTCACATTTATCATCATGCCGCGCACCGGTGGTTTGAACAGAATCATTCCAAGGGTTGGGCGACTTGCCCATTGACTCAGTGCGGCTTTGTCCGGGTTAGTTCGAATTCCAACATAATTCGCGAAGCCGTGGAGCCCATGGAGGCCCTGGCGCTGTTGCGGCAAATTGTGACGCTGAACGGCCATACGTTCTGGCCGGACGCACTTCCGCTCGTCGACGAATCAGTGCCCACTGACCTCTTGGCCGGGCATCGGCAGATTACGGACGCGTATCTCTTGGGGTTGGCGATCCACAACCAGGGAAGATTGGCAACCCTGGATCGAGGCGTTGCCGCGTTGCTCTCCGAGACCAGTCCATTCAAGAGCGCGCTCGAGTTTATACCGGTCGAGATTCTGTAATTGGCACAGGCGTAGCATTCGCCCGCTCAGAATTGTTGTGCACTTAGAATGGGGCGGCGCGATAACGTCTCTAAACAGCCGATACTGAATCTCGGATAATTCGAGGATCGCGAGAGATATCCGCGACCGTGGTTGGAGCAACTATTCTGTCGCCCCTTCGGGGCTTTGTGAACACGGAGATTCTGCCAACCCAACGTTCCGCTTCGCTCCACGTTAGGCAACCTTTCGCCCCTACCGGGGCGGAAGACCTGTGACGTATCTGGCGTGAAGCCGGGGTGCAAGGTTTCACCCCCTAGGGCGGACCGCGTGCGCCGTATCTGGGGTCTGCTTGACGTACATTTCGCGAGCCGTCCTACCATTCGTACCGGCGATTTCGCTCTGTACCACCAGCGACCGGCCGCAGTATTCGCAATACTGGCAGTCGCATTCCTTCTTCATGTACCATGGGGGCGTGGCTGGGATTCCCCGGACATTCTACGGGCATTCCTAAACTCTGAAAAGCTGTAGGCGGTGGCCTGACCGGGAATCGATCTTATCGATAGCCCGGGGGGCAATTTTTTGCCTGCGCGAAATTGTGGAAGAGAAGTAGGCAACACCATGAAAAAACGCGAACCGGGCAAACACATTACGAAGTTGATGGCGGCGAATCGGAGCGAGATTGCGATTCGCGTGTTCAGGTCCGCTCATGAAATGGGTATTCGGACCGTGGCGATCTATTCCCATGAAGACCGCTACGCACTGCACCGCTTGAAGGCGGATGAGTCGTACGCGGTGGGCAAACCGGGCGAACCGCTGCGAGCCTATCTCGATATCGAGAACATCATTGCCGTCGCAAAACAGTGCGGCGTCGACGCCATCCATCCCGGCTATGGCTTTCTCTCGGAGAATCCTGATTTCGCGCGGGCGTGCGAGGAGGCGGGGATCCTGTTTGTAGGCCCGCCGGTGGACGTGCTGAAACGGCTTGGCGACAAGATCGAAGCGCGGGAGATTGCGCGGGCGGCGGGCGTGCCTATCCTTTCGGGCGGTTCAACGCCCATCCGGAACCTTCGCGACGCGAAACGGCTGGCAGACGAACTCGGGTATCCGGTGATGCTCAAGGCGGCGAAGGGCGGCGGCGGCCGGGGCATGCGGGTCGTGCATTCGGAAAAGGACTTGGCCGACGCGCTGGGTCAGGCGCAGCGCGAGGCGCTCACGGCGTTTGGCAGCGACGACGTATTTCTGGAGAAGTTCATTGCGCGCGCCCGGCATATCGAAGTGCAGTTGCTCGGCGACAAACACGGCAATCTGGTGCATCTGTTCGAGCGGGACTGTTCGCTCCAACGGCGTCATCAGAAAGTCGTGGAGATTGCGCCCGCATTGAATCTGTCCGAGGAGGTGCGGCAGCAACTCTGCGATGCGGCGCTCGCGATTGGAAATAGCGTCGGGTACGTGAGCGCGGGCACGGTCGAATTCCTGCTCGACACCGATACGAACAAGCCTTACTTCATCGAGGTCAACCCGCGCATCCAGGTCGAGCATACGGTTACCGAGGTCGTGACTGGCGTCGATATCGTGAAGGCGCAGATTCACGTGGCGCAAGGGGCCCGGCTCGCGGATCGCGGCATCGATGTTCCCTCGCAGGAGAGCGTGACGACGCGGGGGTACGCGTTCCAATGCCGCGTGACGACGGAAGACCCGTTGAACCAGTTCGTGCCGGATTACGGCCGGATTTCGCATTACCGTTCGGCGAGCGGGTTGGGCATTCGCCTGGACGCGGGCACGGCGTTTTCGGGCGCGACGATTACGCCGTTCTACGATTCGCTGCTGGTAAAGGTCACCGTGTGGGCGCGTAACTTCGAAGACGCGACGCGGCGTATGGAGCGCTGTTTGCAGGAGTTCCGCGTTCGCGGCGTGAAAACGAACATTCCGTTCTTGATTAATCTGATCGAGCATCCCTCGTTCATCCGTGGCGAATGCACGACGCGGTTTATTGACGAGACGCCGAAGCTGTTCGAGATTGCCGCTCGAAAGGACCGCGCCACGAAGGTGCTCACGTATCTTGGCGAGATTGCGGTGAACGGCCACTCGCTGGTGAAGGGCCGCGCTGTGCCGAACCGAATGGAACCGCCGACTTCGCCGGAAGTTGCAAAACTCATCGCACCGCCGAAAGGCACCCGGCAGCGGCTCGCGGAACTGGGTCCGGAGAAGTTCAGCGAGTGGGTGCTCAAACAGAAACGGCTGCTGTTGACGGATACGACGTTCCGAGACGCCCATCAGTCGCTCCTGGCAACGCGGATGCGCACCTACGACATGCTGGCCATCGCGGACGCGTATGCACGGCTGGTCCCGGAGATGTTCTCCATAGAGATGTGGGGCGGCGCGACGTTCGATACGTCCATGCGGTTCTTAAACGAATGCCCTTGGCAGCGGTTGACGGCATTGCGCGAGCGGATTCCGAACATCTTGTTCCAGATGCTGATACGGGCGTCGAACGCGGTGGGGTACACGAGTTATCCCGACAACGTGGTCCGCGAGTTTGTCAAGGAATCCGCGGACGCAGGGATCGATGTCTTTCGCATCTTCGACGCGTTGAACTGGGAACCAAATCTGAAAGTCGCTATCGAGGCGGTGCAGAAGTCCGGCAAGATTTGCGAAGTAGCCATGTGCTACACGGGCGACATCACAAATCCCGAACGCACCAAATATTCCCTCGAGTACTATGTGAAGCTGGCCAAGCGGCTGGAGGAAATGGGCGCGCACATCCTGGCGATCAAGGACATGGCGGGACTGTGCAAGCCCTTCGCGGCGGAATTGCTGGTGCGGACGCTGAAGCAGGAAGTGGGCATCCCCATTCATTTCCACACGCACGACACGAGCGGCGTGCAGTCCGCCGCGTTGTTGCAGGCGGCCAACGTGGGCGTGGATATTGTGGACGGCGCCAGCGGCCCCATGTCGGGAATGAGTTCGCAGCCGAATCTGGATTCCCTGGTCGAGGCGATGCGGTTTCACAAACGGGAGACGGGGCTGAACCCGGACAACCTTCGCAAGCTGGCCACGTATTGGGAGCAGGTTCGGGAGCAGTACCTACCCTTCGAATCGGGGCAGAAAACCTCCACGGCAGAAGTGTATCAACACGAAATGCCCGGGGGGCAGTACACGAATCTCTATGCGCAGGCGCAAGCGCTGGGCGTGGCGGATCGCTGGACCGAAGTCTGTCACATGTATTCGGAGGTGAATCAGCTCTTCGGCGATATCGTGAAGGTAACGCCCAGTTCCAAAGTCGTCGGCGACATGGCGCTCTTCATGGTCGCCAACAACCTGACGACTGCGGACGTGCTGGAATCGAAGAAGGAACTCGCGTTTCCCGAGTCCGTGGTCGAGATGATGATGGGACGGCTTGGACAGCCGCCCGGCGGATTCCCGCCGAAGCTGATCAAGCGCGTCCTGCGCGGCAAGAAGCCGTTGCGGGGCCGGCCGGGCGCGAGCATGCCGGCCGCGGACTTTGACGCCGCGGCGAAGAAGCTGGAGAAGATGCTGGAGCGGCCGCCGACGAAGCAGGAGGTGCTCTCGCATTTACTGTATCCGCGGGTTTATGAGGACTTCGCGCGGCATCAACAAACCTATTCCGATACGAGCGTCTTGCCAACGCCGGTCTTCTTCTATGGCCTG
>JAHDWY010000500.1 GCA_023384315.1 Candidatus Hydrogenedentota bacterium
ACGTCGTCGAGCGAGCGGAATGCGAGGATTTCTGCATCTATCGCATTCAAGACCCGGCACGAAAGGTAAACCAGTTCATTTTCGACGATGGGTGGAGGGCGTTGGCAGAGGAATCGGAACAAACAGACCGGGCACAAGAGGATTGGGAATGAAGCTGAAGAAGGAAATAGAGGGACTACCGGTTCGTCTCATCAGATACCCCGCTTTTTGCCTTCCCCCATGGCGTATACTTGGCGCAACCTGGAGCAGGGATCACCATGGACACATCGGCAGGGATCAGCCTGGGACCTTCGGCGACGTTGCTGTGCGTGCTGAACGGGGGTGACCCGCGCGTGGCGGCGCGCGCCCAGGGGTATCGCGAGTTGGTTGCGGCACCCCTGCGGCCGGAGCCGGAGCCACCGAGGCAGGGCGGCCTGGCGGGTCTCTTCGGACGGTTCGCCGGCGGGAAACTGCCTCCGGAATCGGCTGACACCCGTTTCCCCTTCGCCCGGGCGGGGGCGTTGCTTCGGGACCTGATGGCCGCGACACCGCCCGGTGTGCCACGCCGCGTTTGCGTCGCCGTGCCCGCGTGGGCCAACGACGTCCAGCGCCAGCAGGTGGCCACGGGAGCGCGTGAGGCCGGGTGGGAACTGATCGCCCTGTGCAATGAACCCTCCGCCGCCGCCATGGCTTCCGGCCTCCTCCGCGACGGCGACGGCACGGCCCTCGTCTACGACCTCGCCGCCGACCACTTCGACGTGACCATCGTCGCCTTCCGGGGCATCGACTTCGAGGTTCTCGCCAGCGACGGGCTCGTGAATCAGGATGCCGCCGTCCCTCTGCACCAGCGCCTCGCCGATACCACCGTTCCCTGCAAACGCGCCCTCGCCTACGCCGGTCTCGACGCGGCCGGCATCGACAGCATCGTGCTCGTGGGCGAAGCGGCACGGGAAGCCCAGACCGTGGATTTCGTGACAACGCTGTTCGGAAAGGCGCCGCATACCCGGTTCGACCCGGAAGAAGTCACCGCCATCGGCGCCGCGGTGCATGCGAGTGTGCTCGAAACGCGCGAGGCATGAGGGTAGAAACTCTGGATTCTGGGAACCAAATGTGTCGTTCCATTCCGTCGTAGCATCTGCGTACACGTGTAAAACCGGAAAGACCCCCCCTCTAGCTCCCCCCGTGGACGGGGGGAGAACTTTCGCTCCGCCTAAACGTAGGAAGCAATTCGGACGCTGTGGATTCGTCAATAGAAAGGGAGGGCTGGGGAGGGGGTCTTTAATTCCAACGTAGAGGTGGAGACACATAGGTCCCCACTCTTTGGATCTGAACCATTCGCACAGGTATTCCGGCGGTGGTAGCATAGCGGCGGTCCAACCAATCCCCCTGCGCGAAAGGTTTGTATCGGTGCCTGAACTGCCTGAAGTCGAGATCCGCCGCCGGTATCTTGTGGCGCACGCCTTGCACCGGCCGATCCTACGGACGGAAATCGCTGATCCGACGCTGCTGAACGGGGCCAGCGCCCGATCCTTCCGCAAGGCGCTGGCGGGCCACGCGCTGGTGGACACGTTCCGTCACGGTAAATGGCTGTTCGTCCAGGCGGAGTCGTTGCGCTGGATCGCCTTGCACCTCGGCATGACGGGCAACCTGCGGGTGATCGAAACCGCCGCAACGATGCCGCGTTACGTGCGTCTGCGTCTCCGGTTTCGCGATGGCGGTTCGCTGGTGTTTACCGATCCCCGGAAGTTCGGCGAGGCGCATTTGGTCGAAAACGTGACGGCCTTTCTCCAAGCGCGAAAGTGGGGACCGGACCCCACGCTCGACGGGTTCGACCGGGACGCATTCCGGGAACGTCTGCGCGGTCGCAGCGGCGTACTCAAAGGGATTCTGCTCAACCAGCAGGTCATCGCCGGGATCGGGAACCTCTACGCCGACGAGATGCTGTTCCAATGCGGGCTCCATCCCGACACCCGCGCGTCCGGTTTGAAGCCGCGGACCTTTGGCGCGCTGTACGACGCCATGATGGAGATCTTCGAAGCATCCATCGCCGTCGAGACACGCTACAAGGAATTGCCGAACCGGTTCCTGCTTCGCCACCGGAACTACGACGGCCTCTGCCCGAAATGCCGGCGTCCACTGAACATCACCACCGCCGGCAGCCGCACCACCTACTACTGTCCCACCCACCAGCGCCGGCGGGGATGACTTACGACCATCGCTGCGAGACGCGGAAGAACATCCCCCATCCCCCTTCGAAGGGGGAGTTTCGCAGCCCCGAGTTTCGGGTGAACGCAACGGCAAAACAGCAAAGCTGATGACCTTCATTCATCGCAATCGCCCCGCGAAGCGCGGGCCAGAGACTCCCCCTTTGAAGGGGGTAGACCCGAAGGGTCGAGGGGGATGTTTCTTCGTCTGCCGATTCGCCTTCTTGACCGGGACGCGGCAGGATACTAAGATGCTGGCGAGTGTACGGGTTGACTGTTTCAAGGAAACGCCATCGCCATGCTTGCCCGGGTTCAATCGTGCGCCGTGATCGGGATCGACGGCTATCCTCTCGCCATCGAGGTGGACAATCATATCGGCAGCAATCAGTACTACCTCGTGGGACTGCCCGATGCGGCGGTGAAGGAAGGCAAAGAACGCGTCGGGTCGGCCTTGAAGAATTCCGGGTTCCGGTATCCGCGCGGGATCACCGTCATCAATCTCGCCCCTGCGGACATCCGCAAGGAAGGCAGCGCGCTCGATCTGCCCATTGCGCTGGGCATGCTGGCCGCGTCCGAACAAATCGCGGGCGACCGGTTCACGGACTACATGTTCGCGGGCGAGCTGGCGCTGGACGGATCGCTGCGGCCCGTGTCGGGCGCCTTGTCCATGGCCATCGCGACGCGGGAACAGAAGCTGCGCGGCATCGTATTGCCTCAGCAAAACGCGGAGGAAGCCGGGGTCGTGCCGGGGGTGGACGTGATCCCCGCGGCGACGCTGACCGATGCGGTCGCTTTCATGTCGGGCGCGCTGGACATCCCGCCGTTCCGCACGGACATGCAATCCGTCATCGCTCAGGCCCACAACGATATCCCCGACCTCACCGAGGTGAAGGGCCAGGCCCATGTGAAACGCGCGCTGACCGTGGCGGCGGCGGGCGGGCACAACCTCCTCATGATCGGTCCGCCGGGGACCGGAAAGACTATGCTTGCGTCGCGCTTGCCGGGCATCCTGCCGACGATGTCTTTCGAGGAGGCCCTCGAGACGACACGCATCTACAGCGTCGCAAACGGCGTTCAGGAGAAGGGCGACCTCATCGTGCGGCGCCCGTTCCGGTCGCCCCATCACACGGCGACCACCGTGTCCATCAGCGGCGGCGGTGCGGGCCAACAGCCCACGCCGGGAGAAGTCAGCCTCGCGCACCACGGCGTGCTGTTTCTCGACGAGTTGCCCGAGTTCAACCGCAGCGCCCTGGAAGTGCTGCGGCAACCCCTCGAAGAAGGGTTGGTGCACATTCGCCGCGCCATGTATTCCGTTACATTCCCGAGCCGGTTTATGCTCGTGGTGGCCATGAACCCCTGCCCCTGCGGGTGTCGCACTGACCCCAAGCGGCAATGCCGGTGCAGCGTGGGCGAGGTGCAGCGCTACATGGCGCGGTTGTCGGGACCTTTGCTGGACCGCATCGATATTCACGTGGACGTGCCCGCGCTGAGTTTCGAGGAACTCATCGACCGTCGGCCGAGCGGTCCCACGAGCGCGGAGGTCCGCGCGGAAGTCCAGGCGGCCCGCGACCGGCAGCGGACCCGCTACGGCGGCGCGTACACCTGCAACGCCCACCTCGATTCCCGCGCCATCCGCGATCACTGCGTCATCGCCGACAGCGCCAACGCCCTCCTCGAACAGGCCATCAACCAACTCGGCTTCAGCGCCCGCGCCTACGACAAAGTCCTCCGCGTCGCAAGAACCCTCGCCGACCTCGACGCCTCCGAATCCATCGCCGACAACCACGTCTCAGAGGCGATCCAGTACCGGAGTTTGGATCGGCAGATGTTTTGACAATAGAACGCGGATGACGCGGCATGAATGGATCATCGTGAATTGGTTGTTCGTGGCGAAAGAGTGGTAAGCCAATTTGGAAGTACGTAACGCCATGAGGAGGCGTCCAATCGCGGGAGGCAAGATACCGAGGAAGTGAGATGGCTTTAGACTTCTCCCGCCTGATTCCGGCTGTGGACATCGCTGGCGAAGA
>JAHDWY010000501.1 GCA_023384315.1 Candidatus Hydrogenedentota bacterium
ATGCCATTCGACGATCTGGGGATGGCTGTCCGGCCCCGGACTTGTCGTGACGCGGAAGGAAACGCCGTCTCCCGTGGACGCGATCGTACCGTTGCGTGCGAGATACTGAAGACGATAAGCACCCAGACCCTCTCCAGTCACGAGGCCCTCAATCGTATAGGGCTCCCGCAAACTCCCGGTGATCAAGATGTTCAATCCGGTTCGTTCGCCTCGGGCGATCCGAGACGCATGCTGCGCCAAATCGATATTCTGATTCGGCGGCTCCGGCAAGGGGGCGAGTTCCATTGGATCCGCTGCCAGGTCGTACCATGTTTCCATATCCGTCTTGATATTTCGTATGTATTTCAACGAATCGCTTCGCGCGCTATACGCGCTCGCCTTCTCCAGGTACAACGACGAATAGGCATACTGCGGCGACGGACTTTCGTGCGCGCCCGCGACCAGCGACCGCCCTTCGAACTCCTCGGGAACGGGGAGACCGGCGAGCTCCAACATCGTCGGCGCTACGTCTACGATTTCGCAGACGCCATCGGTTGAGACCTTTACGCCGGCGGCACGCGCTGTGGGTTTTACGACGCAGGGGATGCGCACGACCTCGTCAAAGAGCGAATGACCGTGTCCCCAACCGCCATGCTCCCAGAATTCCTCGCCATGATCGGACAATACGGCAATCACGGTGTTGTCGTAGATGCCCCGCTCCTTGAGCGCGCCGACGAGCCGGCCCAATTGCGCATCGGTAAAGGCGATCTCGCCATCGTACAAGTCCTGCAGTTTTCTGCGTTCCGCGTCTTGCTCGGAAAGGCCGGAGGTGTCTGAAAGAAACTGCGCATCGTAGGGTGCGGGCGGTTCATAGGGAGAATGAGGTCCCATCGTATGTACGTAGAAGAACCACGGCATTCCCTCGGCGTAGTCCAGGGCCTTCAGCACGGCATCGACGACATCGGCGTCTTTCTTTGGATTCAGGGTGAAACTGCCGACATCCCGGAACCGGGCGAACCCTTTTCCAAACCCCCAGGTCGGCAGGCAGGTGGGGTTACTCATGAAGGCATGGGTGAAATACCCCGACCTGCGCAGTGTTTCGGCGACGGTCGTGAGGCTGGACCGGAGGACGTTCGCCCGATCGTTGGTTCGATGGGTCGAAGGATAGGTGCTCGTGAGCAACGAAGCCACCGCCGGACGGGTCCACGATGACTGCGAGATCATTTTCTCGATCTGAAATCCTTCCAATGCCAATGCATCGATACTCGGTGACGTGTTTCGCTCGTAGCCGTAGCATCCCAAGCGGTCGCGCCGCAAGGTATCGACGAGGAAAATCAGGACGTTCGGCTTGGTGGAATCCGCTGCAGTCAGCCCGCAACTGGACAACTTAATGTCCGTTTCGGAAGCAAACAGCACCCGGCACCGAACGCCTCGCCCGGCGTACGGCGACAGGTCGATCCGCGCGTCTGTCCAGTGTTCGGTGCCATCAAACGACACCGCTTGAATGTGAGTCTTTCCCACGAAGACTGACGCCGACGGCGCAACTTCGGAGTACCCGCGCGGAAAGAATGACAGATGCAAGACGCCATCGGCCGGCACTTCGCCAAGATCAATGGCATGCTCCCCCGCGGGAAGGACTCGCACATCACGCCATTCACCTCCGACTTCGATATAGTCTTGGGGTAACTGCATTGGATCGACAACGGTCATCCGATCCGGCAACGTTGGCCGGCTCGTACACCCGCAAATCGCGACAACGATAGACGCGGCAGTGCACCAAGCTCTGGCCCAACTCATTCGCAATGTCCAATCCTCCGGATGCTCTCGTCGAGCTGCCGGTTCTGGGGGCTATGCCGCAGCGGCCAATGCGTTTACGCACCGCTCGACATACGCGTTCTGAGTATCCGATCCCTGGCGGCCGGACGCGCCGGACTGCCACGCGGACCTTGCCTCATCCATGCGATTCAGCGCCGCCAACGCCTGACCTTTCCAGTAGTGTTCTTCCGCCTCTTCCGGATTCGCCGATCGGCCGACGCCCAGATTCTCTGGATAGGTGATCGCCGCCTCAAAGTCCTGAAGCGCGCCTTCGGCGTTGCCCTCGTCCAACCGTTGTTTACCGCGCTCCAGGTGTGCAGTCGACCAGACGCGCCAGGACTGGTTATTGTTCTCCCAGTTCGAGAAGTACGAATCATCCAACATCGCGATCGTGTCGTCGTACCGATTCACCGCGTTGTACGTTTCCGCCAACAGCACGGTTACGTCGCCGCGACGCGGCCGTTCCAGCGGCATGCCCTCGATCAACGCGATGGCCGCGTCGCGTTTGTCGCGAGCTACCAGAATGTTCGCGGCATCGCGATACAAGGTTTGGTCGTCGGGAAAAGCGGCAATCGCCTGCTCGTAAAGCGCGGACGCGCGCTCCAGATCGCCTTTCTCTTTCCAGGTATAAAGTCCCAGGTTCCGGTATGCGACGCTAGGTGCGTTCGGCAGGGCCGCGGCGGCCTCCCACGCCTTCACCGCCTCTTCGAGGCGGCCCAATCCCGCGTACAGATTGCCCAGGTAGAGAGGAGGCCGGGGATTGTTCTTGTCCGCATTGATGGCATACCGGAGAACGGATTCGAATTCCACGTGCGATGGAAATGCATAGTGGGGGAATACCGAGCGTGCCATGTCCTGATACCGTCCCTCCTCGATCGGACGGTCTAGCTTGTTCGCAAGGTACGCCATGAGATACCAGGGCAGCGGCCGGTCGCGCATGTCGCTAGGCGGGCCGAGATACTGTACTTGATGCGTGGCCGGGATCGGCTTGCGGTATGCCGCGTCCATCAGCGTCAGCGCCTCTTCCGTCAGTCCGAGTCCGTCGAAGAAGAACACCAGGTTCTCCATTTCGAACTCATACCGGCCCATGAGCACCTTCATCTCTTCCACGAATTCATCCATCAAATTCGGATACACAAACGCCAGCAGCGCACTGGGTACGAAATCGAGGGGATCGGTCGTCCGCGCTTTCGCGGCTTCAGCGGCCACCAGGTCATACTCGCCCGCGGCGTATAGCGCGGCCAACCGGTGGTCACGCGCGCGCGAATCGGCCGGATTTAACATCACGGCTTGCTCAAAAGCCTTCACCGCATCGGCATGGAGGTCTTGGCGCATCAGAGCGCGGCCGACGAGGTCATACCCGAGCGACCGCTCATCCAGCAATCCAATCACGCGGTATCCGCACGATGCCGCGTCTTCGGCACGGTTCTGACCGAGCCGCGCCACGCCGAGGTAATACCACGACATGTCGTCCTTTGGGTTTCGATCGAGCGCCTGCTCCAGCCGTTCGGCTGCTAAGTCGAACAACCCGGCTTCCAGATCCAATACCGCGAGCGAACGCAACGCGGGAACGAAGTCCCTATCGAAGGTTAACGCCCGTTCGTACGCTTCGCGGGCCACGGTGCGGTCGATGCGCTCCTCCGCGGTTACCCCTTCCAACCAGGCTTGTTCGGCCGTGGTCGCGGGATCGGGTTCATCCGGCGGGGGTGGTGTTCTTTTCGGTATCGGCAATGGAGATATGTATTCCGCGAGTACTTCGCGCTCCGCGGTCTCAATCCGTATAGCAACCGGCGATTCCGCGGCGCCCGTCTGAGTCAGTACGATCGGCGCGACGGGCGACAGGTCCACAGTCTCTTCCCGCAGCACAGTGCCGTCGCGGGTAATCACGCACCGCGCGTCGTCAAACTCGCCCGTCGCCAGCACGCGAATCTCCAGGTCCACGCTTTTGCGGTACGTCTGAATCGCCGCGTCCTTGGTCGCATACTCGAATCCGTCGCCCAATCCGTGCACGGGATACCACCATTCGCGCCAGGCAATCTCTTCGCGCGGGCCGAGCAGACCGTAATCCGCCTGCGTGCGCAAGGGTCCGCTCTGCACTTCGATGTACGGCCCGTCCACGTCGGTCAACGCGGCCTGACTCGCCAAACCGTCGCCGGATTGTCCCCACGTCCACGCTTTTTTCCCCGTGACTATCTCGTGGTTGCCGTACTGCACGATGCCGCGGTCCGAGTCCACTTCGTAGGCGCCGAAGAAGTCGAAGGCGCATTCGTACGCGAATACGGACGTGGGCTCGTCATAGTTCTTCAACCACGTCAGGTCGCGCCCGTTGTCGGCGGGCCATTGAAAGAAGTTCGTACCGCCGTGATCGGTGCCCAGGGTCATGGGATAGATGAAGCGCGTCCCGGGCACG
>JAHDWY010000502.1 GCA_023384315.1 Candidatus Hydrogenedentota bacterium
GGATGCCGCCCGTCGGTGGACGTACTGTTCCAATCCATCGCGCAGCACGCGATTCGAGGCGTACTGTCCGTTATCATGACCGGCATGGGTTCAGACGGGTGCGACGGCGTCCGCGCCATCAAAGCCCGCGGCGGATACTGCATATCGCAAGACGAAGCGAGCAGTGGCGTGTTCGGAATGCCAAAGGCCGTCGAAGACGCCGATCTCTCCGACGAGCAGGTGCCGCTGGACCGGTTGGCCTCGCGCATCGCCGCGATCGTGAGTGCGTCGCGCACGCTGCCGTAAGATCTATACTCGCACCGGTCCTGACTGGACAACACAGGTCTCTACCGATACACTCGGTCGTACTCTGGGGCCGAGGCTGCGGGCTTCTGTGCCAATGTTAACCGAAAAAGAAATGGAGACTCGATGCTACGTCTAAACCACCTTCTGGCTGTTGCTGCGCTTGTGGCGGCGATTGACGCCGCACACGGAGCCGTCACTCCGCCCGCTGAGGGGATTCGGCTATTCAACGGCGAAAATCTGGATGGGTTCTATACCTGGATTCGCGACCGTGGTCGGGATATGGACCCGAAAAACGTGTTTACGGTCCACGATGGTTTGCTTCATATCAGCGGGGAAGAGTGGGGCTGCGTCACGTCGAATGAAGAGTACGAGAACTACCATTTGATTGCCGAATTCAAATGGGGCGAGATCACCCACGAACCGCGGATCGACCGCGCACGCGACAGCGGGATTCTCGTGAACTCCACCGGAGAAGACGGCGGATACAGCGGAATCTGGATGAAGTCCATCGAGGTGCAGATGATCGAAGGCGGCACAGGCGATCTCCTGGTGGTGGGCGATAAGTCGAAGGACTACGAACTCACTGCTACCGTGGCCGATGCTTCCGAGGGCGTGCCGCATGTATTCAAGGAAAACGGGACGCCCCTGACCATCAACGGCGGCCGGATCGACTGGTGGGGCCGCGATCCGGGCTGGGAAGACGTGAAGGGTTTTCGTGGCGCCCAGGATGTCGAGTATCCGGTCGGAGAATGGAATCGCGTTGAAGCGATCGTGGCGGGTGACCGAGTTACGGTCTTTCTCAACGGCGTGAAGGTCAACGAATGCTATGGCGTGAAACCGGCGAGCGGCCGGTTGCAGATTCAGTCGGAAGGCGCCGAGGTTTTTGTGCGGCGTTTTGACTTGCTGCCCATCGGCGACGAGGTTGCGCCCGTGCTGGGGTCACGTTTCATTTACAACAGCGACGCCAGCAACATGTTCATCGACGTGGAACCGCCGATGACCCCGGAGAGCCTGTATCCCTACGTGGATGAGGTGGCCGGAACGCAGGTCACCACCTTCGCGGCCTCGCCGAATTTCGGCATGGTGATGAGTTATCCCAGCAAAGCGGCGACGATGTTGGGGACCGATGTCAGCGAAGCCCTCGCAGCAACGATTGCCCCTGGCGTGGAGACCAAACCAACAAGCACTGAACGCGCCGCCGTGAATCTGCGGGCGCTGGTGGCGGCGGGGCATAACCCTTTGGGCCTCGTCATTGATCGCGCGAATGAGAAGGGGCTTGAGACCTTCGTGTCTTTCCGGTTGAACGAGGTCCACGCCGTTGAGCAGGAAGACCACCTGATCCTCTCCCGATTCTGGAAAGAGCATCCCGAATGGCGTATGGGCAAGGTCGCCGACCCGCTCAGCGATTTGTATGTGGAGATTCTCGGCCCGCGTACCAGTCCCATCGTGGGCACATGGCTCCCGGCGGGCTTGAATTTCGCCGTGCCGGAGGTGCGCGCGCAACGGCTCGCGGAACTGCGCGAATGTTGTGAGATGTTCGATGCCGACGGGCTCGAACTCGATTTCCAGCGTTTTCCCATGTACTTCAAGCAGGGTGAGGAAGCCGATCACATCGAGACGATGACCGCGTGGATGCGCGAAGTGCGCGCCATGACCCGGGAAGTGGGGGAGAAACGCGGGCGGCCTATTCTGTTGACCACGCGCATTATGGCCAAACCGGAACAGAATCTCGGTATCGGTTTGGACCCCGTCACATGGGCGAACGAGGGGCTCATCGATTTCGTTATCGTGTCCCACTACCTTCGCAACGATTTTCCCTTGCCCGTTTCCGAGTACCGGCGGCTGCTCCCGCCGTCCATGCCCATCTACGCATCCATCGAGGTCGAGCCGGAACAGGATACCTATCGCACGATGGCCTGGGATCTGTATCAGGAAGGCGCGGACGGCATCTCGCTCTTCAATTTCTTCACCACGCGCGAGCGTGGTGAAGGGCCGCCCTTCGAGCTGTTGAAAGAACTGGGCGAACCAACGACCATCAAGCCTGTAGCCCAGGAGCAGAAAGCAGGTGAGGCATGATCCGGTCAATCAAACTTGTGACGATTGCAGTTGCCGTCATACTTTCCGGAAGCGCGCCTGCGCTCGCGGCAGGATACCCGAAGATCAATCTTGCGGTCGGCTACGAGGTGGTGCCCGACTGGCCCGAAAGACCGGAGACCCTGACCTGGCGGTACATGACGGGCGTCGCCGTGGACCAGCAGGACCGCGTGTGGACGTTGAACGCCTTCGCGCCGCAGGTGCAGTGTTATGACACGGAAGGGAAGTTGCTCGACGCGTGGGGCACCGGGTTGTTCAAGAACCCGCATTTTATCCGGATCGATCCCGAAGGAAACGTGTGGACCACGGATTACGGCCAGCATACCGTGCGCAAGTTCACGACGGATGGGAAACTGCTGATGACGCTTGGCGTGCCTGACGAACCCGGCGCCGATGAGCATCATTTCAACCGGCCCACGGACGTAGCCGTTACCCCGGCGGGCGACATCTTCGTGACGGACGGCTACGGCAACAATCGCGTCGTTCATTTCGACAAAGAAGGCCGGTTTGTTAAGACGTGGGGCGAACTCGGCGTGGAGGCGGGCCAGTTGAGCCAACCCCACAGCATCGCGGTGGATTCTACGGGCCGGTTGTATGTGGGCGAACGAAACAACTGCCGCATCCAGATCTTCGATCAGGATGGCAACTCGCTGGAGCAATGGCGCAATCTCATCAATCCCTGGGGGATCTGGATCACCCCCAAGGACGAGATCTACGTATGCGGGTCGGCTCCGGCCCGATGGACCGAGCGCGGTAATCTCGGCAATCCGCCCTCGGATCAGTTGCTCATTAAGTTCAACACGGATGGCGTGCCGCAGGAGTTGTGGGTGTTTCCTCTCGCCAAGGAAGGCGAACTGGTCCCCGGGCATCTGGACTGGGTGCATGGTATTGCGGTTGATTCCAAGGGCGATCTGTATCTCGGCGACGTGGCCGATAACAGCAAGACCCACCGCGTGCAGAAATTCCGGCGATTGGAACCGGAAGGGTAGGTTTCGACTGCCGCGACTCCACCCGCTTTGGACGGTCCAAATACGAGGATGGATCTCCGCCTCCGCGGGGAAGACGGTGCGGGGCGTGAGCCGGGGTGATGGCGCGGTATTGTAGTGCGACTTGGCTCGAAGGCGTTCGTTCAAGATGGGTGACCCCCTCGCAGGGATTGCCTTTCTCGCTGCGGCCAGACTTACGCCAACACCGTCATCCCCGCGAAGGCGGGGACCCATCTTCGACTGAACTTCAAAAGCATTGGATGATCGAGGAACTGAAACATGAAATTGAACCCGCATAGCCGTCTTTTACAGATGACTTCACTTGCCGTCTTCCTCACAACCTTCGCATCCGCGCAAGATGGACCCGTCGACTACGGCATCGACGTTCAGACCGTCGTGACGCACGACGATCATGACTGGCTCTGGTTTCATCCGCGCGCCGCCGCGATCCCAGGTTATGGAGAGAATGGCAATCCCGCGGTAGTCATGACCATCCAGAAGCACCTGGGGAAATCCGACCACTACTCGGGCCTGTCCATACTGCGGACTGACAATCTCGGCAAGACGTGGACCGGGCCGACGGCGATTCCGGAACTGGACGCGTGGGAAGAAAGCGATGGGATTGTCTGTGCGGTCGCCGACGTGACGCCCGCGTGGCATGCGCCAACCGGGAAGCTCATCGCGATTGGCATCAAGGTCCGTTACGACGACGGCGATCAGGTTTACGATAAGCCGCGTTCCCACGACGCCGCGTATGCGGTCTACGATCCCACCTCGGATGTCTGGTCCGAATGGAAGATGGTCGACACGCCGGAAGCCGAAGGCAAGTTCTATCT
>JAHDWY010000503.1:0-891 GCA_023384315.1 Candidatus Hydrogenedentota bacterium
GGCGGCCCATACATTTAACTTTCTTATACCGGTTCTCGCAGATTGAATTCGCGGGCCGGGTAAAGTGATGTCGCCTGAAAGCGTCGCGCAACTATGCCGGATTGGCCGTTCTCGGCTGTCCGTCCGTCTTGAGCTTGATGATCGCCCTTACGCCCGGCAGCATAATACCGAAGGCCAACGTGGTCCAAACTGCACCGTGCTCGATCAGCACGGTTCCGGCGTGCCATGAGGCCGGAAACTCGTGATAGTCGATCCAGAAATGGACGTAGTACAGACCGAATGCGCCACTGAGGACGACGGCCCAAAGCCGCGGCCGCAAGACGGATACCACGATCAGGCCTATCGCATACCAGGGGTACGCGGCAGGAAGGAAGAGAAACCAGGCAAGAAGCGTCCATTGCAGCGCGGCGACTAGCCTTTCAAAATCGCCGCGTACGCGAAATGCAGCCAAGGAAGCAAAAGCGGTTACCGTGATAACGATGGCAGCGACGAGTGTTCGTGGCCATGGGACCATGGCATTCAAGAGAGCAAATCCGCCCGCGTTTCGCTCCCATCCCGTTGCGTAAATGCGCAACCCGGCCGTGAGTTGCTCGAATCCCACTCCGAAAAAGGGAAGATAGCCCAAGAAGACTGTCCCGAAGAACGCGGCCAGAAAACTGGATGCCACGGCGTATCGCGGGGCGGCCGAAATCAGGTACAGAAAGCAAATGGGCGCGACTATCACGGGATACAACTTGCCGAGAACCGCCGCGGCCAATGCGCCGCCTGCAAGCGCTGACCAAAGGGCGCTTCCGTGACCGCGTGTGGCGCCGCGCAATCCGCAGAGAGCGACCGCCAAGGTCAGACCCACGAGCGCATCTACGTGGGCGGAATTTGCAATCTCCTTGAGAA
>JAHDWY010000503.1:901-4197 GCA_023384315.1 Candidatus Hydrogenedentota bacterium
CGTACAAAACGATCCACCCGGACGGAGTGCCCAGGGCGCGGAGCAACATGAGCACTACCAGCAGAGTCGCGACATCCGCGGACAGGAAGACGATCCGCTGACCCATCCAGTTCCACGGCGCGATCGCGGCTCCGATCGCAAAGGCCCCTTGCGCCAGAGGCGGATAGATGGTGGAAATCGCGGGATATCCCACTCGGGACAACACGAGCTGCGCCCGATCCGTCGCAAGTTCGCGGCGGAACGTTTCCGGGGCGCGTGCCTCAACCTCTTCAGGCGCCCAACGATAGGGATTTACGCCATGCTTTACTGCCTCGCCGTCCAGCACGTAGCGGTAGCAGTCGTTCTCTAATACGAGATTGGAAGGCAGAAGAATGATCCGGCCAAGGATTCCGACGGTAAGAATCCACCGCAGCGAACCTGGCCGTGACCGGTAGACCCAAAAAACCGCCGCACCGAAACCAATCCAACCGAGGTAGTACGCGGCGAGCACGGCGAGCACGGGCCGCTCCGCGTGAGATTCGCCGTATACAAACTCGCGGCTCAACAGGGTGATGATCGCGCAGGACGCCAGCACCAAGGCGCCGGCGGCGAGCCAGGCTAACCCGTTCTGAGCGTCGGTACGTTTCACGGGGTAGGGCTTTCCTGCGATTTCACGAGTTCCAAGGGACACCAAGGGCGGCAGAGACTACGGATACACCATGGACATCCGCCTTGACGGAGTCAACCTCGTGTCCGGATGCGGCAGGTATAACGCGATCCGGCCGCGCATGCGCAGCGGTCTGGCGTCCGGTGGCTCAGACCGGTGCCCGGCAACTAGACGTGTTGGAGCACCTCCGGCGGTTCGTCGCTCAGAAGTTCGAGCAGACCGCGAGTCGGGTGATTGCCAACCAAAACGGCAATATAGTCGCCGATAGTCCTATAGTCGCGAACGGCGTCCATACGGATGGCTTTCCGAACCGCATCCCCCACGGGGCCGCTCTTGGGAGCGACTATCACTTTGATCGGTTTGCCACAACATTCGTAGATAATTTCTGCCACTTGGTCACCGGCGAACTCTTCTTCCGACGCGCCAAGCAGAACAGCGGTGTGATGACCCCGCCTGCTGAACTCGTCCTCATCCACAAACGGACGCAGCGTCAACGAGACGCCGTGTTCATGGAGATACGCGTTTACTTCGCGGACGTCTCTGGAGGCGATTTCCAAATGGGTAAGTGCATCAGGGGCCAAATCCCCATCCAGAAACGCCGGAAGGGCAAACACGGAGCGATACACCGCGAAACCAACCGTCAGCACCAACACCGCGGCGACAGCCAACGCGCCAAATTGCCGCCAAGGTGTCACCCGCGAAGGTCGTGCGGTCGACGTCGATATTGCGCCAACCGTCCGGTTCCACACGTCAGCCGGACAGCCGTTTGCCCGCCCTAGAATCTCTCCCAACGCGGTCTCAAATCGGACTTCGGCCTGCAATCGCTCCCGTTCGGTCGGTGAAAGCGAGCTATCCAAAGCGGCGGCCTCCGACGCCGACAACTCACCGTCCAGATAGGCGGACCACAGGTTATCTTGCTGCGTACTCATCACAATGTCCCTTGCTCTCTGTTGCCATCATCCTTCAGCTCCTTGCGGGGGACCAGCCTGGGATAATTTCGAACGATTCCTTCTTCGTGCGCGTAATCCAGCAGGTCACTGCGGAGCTTAGCCCGGCCGCGCGACAGGTGCGTCATCACGGTCCCGACCGGCATCTCCAGGATCTCCGCGATTTCCTGGTAGGAAAACCGTTCCACCGACCGCAGCAAAATACACGACCGCTCGGCGGTGCTCAGCCGGCGAAAAGCCCGGTGGACTTCGTCGCCACAATGCTCCAGAAATTCGGATGGATTCCGAAGCAAATCGCCGTAGCCCGGCTTCTCTTCCACAGTTACGAGATTCAATTCAGCGTTTTCCAAGGGCTGGAAAGTTCGGCTTGTCTCCCGGTTCGCCACGAAGCATTTGTTAGTGATGATCCGGTAGACCCAAGCACGAAAATTGGTACCCGGCGTGAACTTGTGGTAGTTCTCATACGCCGCAAGCACCGCCGACTGGAAAACGTCCTCCGCTACATTCGAATCCCAGACCGTACGCAGCGCGTAGCGGTAAAACTCGTCCCGATGTTTTTCCAACAAGCGCAAGAAATCGGCACTTTGAGATTCGGAGTAGGCCTTTGCCATGCTCACTTCCTTCTACTGCAAAACGTTAACGAAATTCCGGGCTCGATGCGATACCCCCGAGGCCCCCGCCGTTCGATATATTCGTGAGGCACAAAAAACCATGTCCATTCCAGGACATGCGTTTAGCCGTGAGCCCTCGAGATGTCTCCGTCCGGACGGTACTGGGAAGACTCGCATCTCAACACCTGTTCGGGAACAAGTTACGCCAGAACCCCGCCAAGCGTTTCCGCCTCCTCCATGATTTCCTGGTGGATTTCTCGAAGGCTGGCGGTTAAGCGACTCGTCGTCTCCGTTTCAGACAGTGCGCGGTCCTCCCGCTCCTCAGGGTCCTCCCGAAGGTTGTAAAGCTCAATCGAATCCAATGCCCCATCCGCGAGGATCTTCCAGTCTCCCTCCCGGAGGGCGACTTTGGCGTCGCTCAAGGCACGGTCGTACCGCCAGTACAAGGGACGCGTACGCTCGAGAGTTTGGTTTCGCAGTATGGGCGTCATGTCGGCGCCGTCGAGCGGCCGATCCTCCGGCGCGGATACACCGGCCAACCCACATAGAGTCGGTAGCACGTCAGTCCCGTTGACAGGTTCGCTGGACTCCGAGCCTGGGGTGCTGTGACCGGGCCAGCGCACGATCCCAGGCACGCGGATGCCGCCTTCGTGCATGTGCAGCTTCATGCCTCGTAGGGTTCCCGGCGACCCATGGGATCGGGACGCGCCCCGGTAGCGGTTCAAAGTCTCAGGGCCGTTGTCGCTGGTAAAGAGAACGAAGGTATCGTCGCGTAAACCGCGCGCTTCGAGAGCGTCCAGGAGGCGGCCCGTTTCGTGGTCCATCTGCGTCACGTTTCCATAGTAGATTCGTCTCGTTTCGTCTGGCTCGCCGGCGTAGCGCTCCTGGAAAGATGGCGCTGTGGCAACAGGCTCGTGGGGTGAGTGGAACCAGACGAAAAGCAGGAAGGGATCCTCGTCAACCGTGTCGAGGAACGCAATTGCTTCGTCCACGATCAAGGTGCTCGAATACCCCTCCATCGGCCCGACCGGTTCGCCATCGCGGATGAAATTCACGGGCTTTGCATGGCTCGGTTGGGCGTTGTTCTGCGTG
>JAHDWY010000504.1:0-2498 GCA_023384315.1 Candidatus Hydrogenedentota bacterium
GACTCTACCCTCGCGCATTTCATCCAGTCGACGTTGCGCCACAGCAATCCACAATGCTTCGAAACCGGCACTGTCTTCCACATCATGCTCGATAATGGAAGTCAGCGGTTGGGCCAGTCGAACTCGATCCCGGACGGGCAATTTCAACGCTTGGGACGCTACTTCGTCAAAGTGTGAATCCATGAGAAGCGCCTCCCGGCATCACGCATCCTGATACGAGCGCCGCATCGTCGTGGACAGAATCCCCATGCCTTCGCGGTACTTGGTGACCGTGCGGCGCGCGATGTTGATCCCCTGCTTCTTGAGCATGTCGGCGATCTTTTGATCGCTGAGCGGTTTCGTCTTGTCCTCTTCTTCGATGATCTTCTTGATCACCGACTGCACGCTCTTTGAGGACTGGGCATCGCCGCTGTCTCGCTTAAGACCCGGCGAGAAGAAGAACTTCATCTCGAAGAGCCCTTGCGGCGTTTGCATGTATTTCCCGCGCGTCGTACGGCTGACGGTCGCTTCGTGCACGCCCACCTTATCGGCGATTTCCTGCAACGTCAGCGGCTTAATCGCTTCGATGCCTTTGTCAAAGAACTCTTCCTGCACTTCCACGATCGCGCTCGCAATGCGCAGGATCGTTTGTTGCCGTTGTTGAATATTGCGGATCAGCCACCGCGCCGATTCCACCTTGTCGCGGAGGTACTGCTTCTCATCCTTCGTCACACGGCCGTTCTGCATCATCTTCCGGTAGTCGCCATTGATGCGCAGTTCCGGCACGCTTTCGTCGGAGAGGTAGACCACATACTCCTCGTCGATCTTCTCCACGATTACGTCCGGCGTCACGTACTGCGGCGGGTCCGACGAGTACTCCAATCCAGGCCACGGATCGAGCGTCGACAACATCTCCTTCAGTTCTTCCACCCGCTCCGGCGTGATATTCATTGCCTTCGCGATCTTGGGAATCTGGCGGTGTTCCAGCGCCTCGAGATGTTCGGAAACGAGCGTCTTCAGTTCCTGCTCGTCGGGATACTCCACATTGATCTGCAACAGCAGGCATTCAATGATGTCCCGCGCCCCGACCCCCGTCGGCTCGAATCGCTGAACCCGGTACAGGACCCGCTCCACCTCGGCCGGCGTCACGTTCAGGGTTTGAGCGATGTCATCGATGTCGCCCGTGAAATACCCCTTGGAGTCGATGTCTCCGATGATGTGTTCGCCAATCTCGTAGGACTTCTCGTCCGGCGCAGCCAGCCGAAGCTGGGTCAGCAGCATGGACGTGAAGGACTCTTCTTTCGTGATGGAATTCTGGTAGTAGTCCCGTTGCTGGGCCAGGTCCGGATTCCGGGAGAAATCCGTACCCTCGCGGCGAAAGTCGGTCCACATACTGGCGTAGTCGTCGAGATTGAACGAACTGTCGTCTACGCTGGCCCCATCCGAAGTCGTGGTGGCTTCGGATTTGGCCTCCGGTTCCGGTTTGGCTTCCTTCTGAAGCTGGTCCAGGACCGGGTTGGTTTCCAATTCTTGTTGGACGTACTGCTCGAGCTCAATTCCCGACAACTGGAGTATATGAATCGCTTGCTGCATCTTCTGGGTCAGCATCAGACGCTGCGTTTGCGTCTGAGCCAACCGGTGTTCCATATGCATCATAGCGCTAAACCCTTTCCCTGCAAGCAAGTCACGTGCCATTATACTCCACAATCCGCGACCTGTCAATTGAACCGGTGCATGACTCTGGTTATAATTTCGTACAGTACAATAAGTTAACGTTAGTGCGCACACCCTGCGCGAACGTTGCGGCACATGGAGGAACCCCAAGGGATTGTGGGGGTTACGCCCCGGGAGCCGGACAGCCAAACGGTTGCGGGATTCTCCGAGGGCTTGGGTTGGAGGCCAATCGTCATGCGCTTTTGCCTGCTCGGCAGCGGCAGTAGCGGGAACGCCGTACTGATCGCGACGCGTGACTCCAAGTTACTTATCGATAACGGCCTGAGTTTTAAGCAACTCGCGCTGCGAACTGCCGCCATCGGAGAATCGCTCGACAACCTCAAGGCCGTATTCGTGACCCACGAGCACTCCGACCATGTCGCCGGCGTCGGAATCCTCGCCCGCAAGATCGATGTTCCCGTCTACATGACCAAAGACACCTTTGCGGCCCTGCCCCAGACCGTCGGCGCCATTCCCACGGTTCGATTCGTCGAAGCGGGGGAGGATACCGTGCTGAATGGCCTCAGCGTGGGCAGTTTCAGCGTCTCCCACGATGCCGCCGACCCGGTCAGCTACATCGTCGAATACGAGGGCCTGAAACTCGGAATCGCCGCGGATATGGGGCATCCCTCGGAGCTGGTCCGCCGGCGGCTTGCCGGTTCCCATGGTCTCATCCTGGAATCAAACTACTGCCCCAATCTGCTTCGCCGCGGCCCCTATCCGCCGATGGTGCAACAGCGCATCCGCGGCCGCCAGGGCCACCTCTCCAACTCCACCATGTGCTCCTTGTTGGCCCACGTGCTCCA
>JAHDWY010000504.1:2508-4190 GCA_023384315.1 Candidatus Hydrogenedentota bacterium
CCACGATGCCCTCCGCGTGGTCGTTCTGGTCCACATCAGCGCGGAAAATAACACCCACGATTTGGCGCTCAGCATGGCAGGACAGGTCCTTCGCGACCGTCCTGTCCGGTTGGTTTCCGCCGCGCAGGACCGGCCCACCGAATTCTTCAATCTGGGCCCGCCATGAACCCTGCGGCCTTCTTCCGGTCAGACGCCGTCCACCGCGTCCTGAAGCGGGCCTCTGAAGCTGCGTGTACGCCCATCTCCGTTCATTTCGTGGATGGGGAGGAGGAGCGGCCACCCCTTGGCGGAATCGGCGCCTGCGCTCTGTGCCGTCACGTGAGCGAACTTCCCGATGGCATCGCGACTTGTCTGAAATCCCGGTTGCCCGCTTCCAAACAGGCGATTCGGACGGGTAAACCCGCGCCTTTTCTTTGCCACATGGGATTTGCGTGCGTATCGACTCCGGCATTCGACAACGATACTCGCGGCTTGGTGATTACGCTTGGCCCGTTCTGTCCTTCCGAGGCCCCCGAAACCCTCGCGGACGATGCCATGAGAGGGCTTCGCGCCCTGGGGGATAAGGAACTTCCTTTCCTTCCAGTACCGGTGACCGATATCGCGCTGGTATCCGCGGCGGCGGTCCCGGCCATTGCCGAATGGGTGACCGAAACCTTGACGGAACTCTGGAACCGCGAACAGGATGCGGCGGTCACCAGCCCGAACGCGGTCGACGATACCGACTCTCCACGCCGGCGGACCGTGCGCCGGGCCAAAGGCCGCACGCCCGACACGTCTCCATACCGTGGCGCCGAGATCGCAGCGGCTTTGGCAGCCGGGAATCAGAGCCAGGCCCGGACTCTGCTGCGTTCATCGGTATTGGATGTAACCAATCAGGGCGAGATCCTCGCCGTCAGACGCGCGCGCACCATCGCGGTCGTGGGCGCCGCCTTGGAAGCCGCGGAACGCGCCGGGCTGGAAACCTCCGATTCCTGGGAAGAGTTCCCCGCGTTCCTCGCTGCTGTCCGGCAGGCGCGAACGGATTCCGAACTCGTCACCGGCGCCATGGCTCTCCTGGCGATCGTCCTGCGCCGCACCGCGCGGGCGACTACCGACGGCGCCCTCGCCGAATTGAACCGCATCGTGATGGACAAATTGCCGGATTCAGTACAATTGAACGAAGTCGCCCAACGCCTCGGCCGGCATCCCACTGCCATCACCCATCAACTGCAACGCAAATTCGGTCTGTCCTACTCGCAATACGTGGGACGCCTTCGAATCGACATGGCGAAAGACCTGCTCCGGCGGACACGCCTCAGCATACAGGACGTCGCGCGCCGGGTCGGGATCGACGACGCCAGCAATTTCAGCAAACTCTTTCGCAGGTTCGAAGGCGTCTCCCCCGCGCAGTACCGGACCCAGTTCAGGAGCAAACGATGAGCACTGTTCCCCCGAAACCGGGCGAATCGTTTTCAGATAAATTCAAGCAATGGTGGTTGCGCGTGCGGTGTCCGTCCGAGTTCCTCTGCGACAACTGCCGCTACGACCATCCGTCCGCATGCCTGCATCCCCAGCGCCCGAATGCGGTAAAATGTCCTGACTACCGGCCGAAGTGACACACCGGCGATTCGCCGAGGAGGTTTCATGCTGTTGAATTCACGTGCATGTGCGTTCCCGTTCGTCGCACCCCTGGTCGCCGGTAT
>JAHDWY010000505.1:0-1376 GCA_023384315.1 Candidatus Hydrogenedentota bacterium
CCCCATTCCCAAAACAAAAACATTGACTTTTCAATACAGCATCTTGAACCGTCAAGATGAAAAAGGGTGCACCCCCCATCGAGCGCAGGCTGGAAGCCTGCACCACAAGTTGGCCAAACTGTGTTGAACGTAGCCCGGACTGTTTTTTGAAAACGCTCGAATCGCGAGGGGACAGGATGATGGCAGACGAGAGGCACATGACGAGGAGACGGATGATCGGGTTGGCGATGGCCGGCGCGGCGGGGGCCGCGCTCGGAGCGAGCGCGGTGGAGCCCCAGCAGGGCGAACTTGCAGGCGCGGACACTGCGGACCCGAAAGTCCAAGGTCCGTTCTTGATTCTGTCGACGCCCTATACCGACTCGGGCGAAGTAGACTTCGACGCCCTCGCCAACCAGGCGCGTTACGTCGACTGGTGCGGCTGTCCAGGCATGATCTGGCCCCAGTCGGGGGACAGCGTCGATCTGCTGACCACTGAGGAGAAGCGGCGGGGCATGGAAGTACTCGCCGATGCGGCCGCTACCCTGCGCACGGCACTCTGCCTCGGTGTGCAGGGCAAGGACACCGCCGAGATGCTTGCGTACGCGGAGCACGCGGAAAAGTTGGCGCCGGCCGCCATCATCTCGCGCCCTCCGGATTCAGGCACGACCGAAGACGACATGCGTCAATATTGGCACGCGCTCGCGGCGGTCACGAAGCGGCCCGTGATTCTCCAGACCACCGGCGGCGTCGCGTACAAAGGTCCGAGCCCTTCGCCGGAGCTGATGATCGAACTGGCCAGGGACGTCCCGAATTTCGGTTATGTGAAGGAAGAAGCGGGCTCCGTCATCTCCCGCATGCGCACGCTGCTCGCGGCACGGCCACCCATCCGACGCGTATTCGGCGCCCGTGGCGGGCTCGGCTGGCTCTACGAATTGCGCCTCGGCGCCGAAGGCCTGATCACGGAGCGCGCCATCTACGCGGACGTCCTCACCCGAATCTGGGAACTGCACCAAAGCGGATCGGATCCCGCCGCCGTGAGGGACGCGTACAGCAAGTTCCTCCTGATGACAAATCTGAGCACGACGCATCCCGGCGATTCCCTGCGCGGCATCCAGTTGTACCTCTGGAAGAAGCGCGGTGTGTTCCGGAACATGGTTTCCCGGCACTACGGGCCCGGCAGAACCATCCCCGCGTCGCCCATCATCTCCGAGCTGAAACTGAGCGACGAGGAAATCGCCGAGATCGAATACCGGTTCGAGGCCCTGAAGCCCTACCAGAAAGCAGGGCAGCCCAGCTTCACCATATCCTCATAAGATCTTTGACCGGAATCGTGGGATAGCTTCTATCGTTACCCGAGAAGGGAGCCCTTATGGAGTGCGGCCACGCCGCGGCGTGGC
>JAHDWY010000505.1:1386-3345 GCA_023384315.1 Candidatus Hydrogenedentota bacterium
CAAATCGGTTCGCCCTAAGAATTGCAGCGCGCTGGCCGGAAGTCGATCGGCTCCGTCAACTTCAACGGGCTGTACGAATCATGCAGAGTTTCGCGCTCCATTTACTCCGACGTCACTTCGTAGTAACCAACAAAGTTTCACGTTTGTCTTAGATCGATCTCGCTATACCAAAACAAAGCAGCCACGCCGAGGCGTGGCCGCACTCCATAGGAACACTCTCGGGGTTCGGTGGTGTACCGTTGCCAGTTCGCGATTGGCGCAAGTACAATGGTTCACATCGAATGCAAGGCTGGTATCTCGAACACCAGGAGACACGTCCGCGTACGACCACTGTTGGGATGAAACCATGACAAAACACCGGATCTACACCACAAGCGTCGCAAGCGTCTATCCCCATTACGTCACGAAGGCGGAGAAGAAAGGACGTACGAAGGAAGAGGTCGATGAGATCATCCGCTGGCTGACCGGTTACAGTCAGAAAGCCTTGGAAGCGGAGCTGAAAAAGGGAACCGACTTTGAGACCTTTTTTGCGAAGGCCCCCGAAATGAATCCGTCGCGGACCTTGATAAAGGGCATGATCTGCGGTGTCCGCATAGAAGAAATCGAAGAACCCACCATGCGGGAGATCCGCTACCTGGACAAGCTGATCGACGAATTGGCCAAGGGAAAAGCGATGGAGAAGATATTGCGAAAGTAGCCCCTGTGTACGGCGCCGCTGTGGTTTATGTCTTGCCACTGCCTCAATTTGCCCGCGCCCCCAATTTCCCCTCCCACTCCCGCAGGGCGTTCAGCACGCGCTTCAGCAGTGAATGCTCCCGATGCTCGGGGTAGCGGAGCAGGCGTTCCAGTTCTTCGGCGGCGTCGGTGACGACGACGCGTTTGGCGCTGGAGGTTTTGGCCTCGTCCACGTTGCGGCGGGCGGCGTTGTACCGCGTTGTGACGATGGCGTCGAGGTTGCTGTCAAACTGCTGGATGAACTTTGCGAACGTACGCCGGGACTTCTGATGTTCCGGTTCGTCGAGAACGCCCGCGCTGGTCAAGAGCGATACGTGACGACGAAACTCGTCGTAATCGTCGAGAACATCCGCCACCGGGCGGGGTTGTCCCGACGCGAGGCGTTTCATGATGTTAAAGGCCTTGGCGATACAGGCCGTCGCGGTCTTCTGGTCCACGGATGCGTTCCCTCCGGACCGTAAGGGTAGCAGAAACGGAAGGAGCACGGGCGTCCCGCCCGTGTAAACCGTCACAGGCGGGACGCCCGTGCTCCTTGGATGCATTGTCGCGCGTGGTCAGCGAACAACTACCCGTTCAAGACCCAGCCGTCCCGGTAGGTGCGGCGGAGGAGTTCGTTGGCTGCTTCGTTGTTGGTGATGCGGCCGGTGGCGCCGTCGTATTCGATCCGCTCCCCGTGGCGGTATGCGACGAGGCCAAGCAGCAACTGCTCGATCATGTCGCCGCTGTACTCGAAGTCGCAGGTCGTCTTCAGGTCGCCCTTGCACGCATCGATCCATTCCTGCTGGAAATGGCCCAGGGGCGGGATGAGCTTCTTCTCCGGGCGCGGCTTGTAGTAGGTCATGTTGTCCTTGTCCGCGAGGGGAAGGATGACCCGCGTTTCAAACCCGGCGATGAGGTAGCCGTTCGAGCCGTGGAACATCACGCCGTGGCCCACGTCGTTCAGGTTGATGTACTTCGCCGGCGATT
The DNA here is from genome assembly GCA_023384315.1 of Candidatus Hydrogenedentota bacterium. Taxonomy (GTDB): domain Bacteria; phylum Hydrogenedentota; class Hydrogenedentia; order Hydrogenedentales; family SLHB01; genus JAHDWY01. The sequence continues at coordinate 3,088 of JAHDWY010000505.1, forward strand.
CCGGCATGTCGCCGCCCTGGTACCAGTTGACCTTGATGGCCGGCCGCCAGTCGTTGGCCGGGTGTTCGAAGCTGGAGGTCATCCGCACCGGCGTGACTTCGGGATTGAACGGTTCGCCCACGCCCGTCGCCGACGTCGGAATCTTCGCGTCGATGGCGTTCCACGCGAGGTCCATGGTGTGGCTGCCCATGTCGCCGATCTGGCCCACGCCGAAATCCCAATACATGTTCCACTGCAGGCAGTTCATGCCGGGCGTGC
>JAHDWY010000505.1:3355-4190 GCA_023384315.1 Candidatus Hydrogenedentota bacterium
CGTCGGTCCGATCCACAGGTCGTAGTGGAGGTTCTTCGGCGGATCGCCCGCGGCGGGCAGGTATCCCGGCTTCGGAATCTGGCGCGTGCCCCAGGCGCTGACTTCCTGCAGCTCGCCGATGGCGCCGTCGACGATCAGTTCACGCACCCGATTGAAATTCTCCAACATGTGGCGCTGCGTACCCTGCTGCGTCGCGATCTTGTGCTTGTTCTTCAAGTAGGTTTCGCGCACCAGCCGGCATTCTTCCACACTGATGGCGACGGGCTTTTCGCAGTAGACGTGAAGCCCGCGGTTCATGGCCCATACCGACACGAAGGCGTGGGTCTGGTCCGTCGTGCAGCAGACGATGGCGTCGAGGTCGGGATGGTCCAGGCATTCCCGCCAATCAATGTAGCGCTTCGCATCGGGAAATACGTTGCACGCGAAGTCGAGGTGTTCCTCATCCACGTCGCACAGGGCCACGACGTTTTCCTTGGACAACACGTCGTAATGGGCTCGTCCTCGGCCATCGGCCCCGATCAGCGCGACGTTGAGCTTGTTGCTCGGCGCCTGGGCGCTCGCGAAGGTGCCGCTCGGCAGAATGAGCAGACCCGCCCCGGCTGCGCCGGCTTTGATAAAGTCGCGTCGCGCGAACCGTTTGGCCTTTGGTTTCACGGAAGCATCGTGGACTGGCGTTTTCATGGGTTGCTTATCCTCGTTCGGTTAGTGTGCGGCACGGGCGCCTTTTCGCTACGCCCGGCACCATTGAAGCACAGTGCCGCGTCTCAGGCAAGAACGGCATGAATCGAAATCGGGATCGCCGGAGCTCACTTCTGTTCAGCGCGACTTTTCAGCA
>JAHDWY010000506.1 GCA_023384315.1 Candidatus Hydrogenedentota bacterium
CTTGCGAGGTAACCATGAATCCCTGTGCCGATGCCTCGGGTCGCGTCAACCATGCACACGTCGTCACACACGACGTCACCGATTGGCGCACGGCCCAGGCCGCCCTCAAGGAAGCCAAACAGTCGGCCGAGGCCGCGAACCGGGCAAAAAGCACCTTCCTGGCGAACATGTCCCACGAGATCCGGACACCCATGAATGCGATTCTCGGCTATACCCAATTGTTGCGGCGGGAACTGGGTCAGTATCCCGACCAGCGGCACGCCCTCGAAGCCATCGGCCGCAGCGGCGATCATCTCTTGACCTTGATCGACGACGTCCTCGAAATGTCGCGGATCGAGGCCGGTCGAATCGAACTGCACCCGTCCACCTTCAACTTCCACGCACTGCTGCACGACCTGGAAACCATGTTTCGCCTTCGCACCAACAGCAAGGGCGTGGAACTGGTCACGGACATCGATTCAAATGTCCCCCAGTATGTCGTCGCCGACGAAAGTCGCGTCCGCCAGATCCTCGTCAATCTGGTCGGCAACGCCGTCAAGTTCACCGATCGCGGCCGCATCACCATCTGCGCTTCTGCGCTCACCACCCCCCAAGGCGACGGGTGCATGATCCAGGTCGACATTGAAGATACCGGCTGCGGCATCGACCCGGGCGATTGGGATTCCATTTTCGAGAGTTTCGAACAGGCCGGCCCCACCGCACAACGACGCGGCGGCACCGGGTTGGGCCTACCCATCAGCCGCAGTTTCGCAAGGCTGATGGACGGAGACATCACGGTGTCAAGCGAGCCCGGCAAAGGAAGCCGGTTTCAATTCGAGATGCGCGCCGGATTTGGCGACCCGTCGCTCGTCGAGTCGAGAGATTCGGCCCGCTTCGTCAAGCGCCTGCACCCCCGGTATGGCGAACAGCGCGTGCTCGTCATCGACGACCGGCAAACGAACCGCGATTTGCTGTGCCGCTTGCTTGAGAAAGTGGGGTTCAAAACCCGTGCCGCGGAAGACGGCGAACGGGGGGTGAGGGCTTTCGTCGACTGGAAACCGCAGATCGTTCTCGTCGATCTTGTCATGCCCGTGATGAACGGCCGCGATGCCATCGGTAAAATGCGCGCCGCCCAGTCCGGCCGGCCCGCATGCATTATCGCGGTCACGGCAAGCACGCTCGAAGACGAGCGCGCGGCGGTGCTTGCGCAAGGCGCCGACGCGTTTCTCCGGAAACCATTCCGCGAAAACGACCTGTTTGAACTGATCCGTATCCACGGCAACGTAGAGTTCGACTACGAACACGAAGTCATGGAAACAACCGGACCAGACCCCATTGCTTCTGCTGACCTGGCGCGACGGGCCCTGCGACACCTTCCAGTTGGTGTCCGACACAAACTGCGGAATGCGATCGTGACCGGGAGTATCGATGAAGCCTACGGTATCGCGGAGGACGTGCGTGAGTCCGCGCCCGGCCTCGCCGCGCTCATTAGCCAGCGCGCTGAGGAATTCGCCTTACATAATCTCGAAGCGCTTTTCCCCGACGAGGAGGACGACCAATGAACGATGCTCAAGCGCGCGATTTGGACCGGTCAACGGTACTCATCGTTGACGACAATCCGGAAAACCTGCGCGTATTGCGCGAGATGCTGGCCGATCAAGGCTTCGAAGTCCGGGTGGCACGCGATGGGCGCCAGGCCCTCCGCAGCGTCGAAGCGTCTCCTCCCGACCTCGTGCTGCTGGATATCCACATGCCGGACGTGGACGGATACGAGGTATGCCGCCAGCTGAAGCGTGACCCACGGTATCAGGATATTCCCGTAATCTTCCTGAGCGCCCTGGGCGAAACCTTCAACAAGGTGACCGCGTACGACTGTGGCGGATGCGACTATATCACCAAGCCATACCAGTTCGAGGAGGTTCGCGTTCGAATGCATGCCCACATGAAAACCCGCCATTTATTGGCGGAGAGTCAGGCCGGGTTCCGGAGCAGTTTTGAACAGGCCGCGGTGGGTATGGCACACATGACGACCGACGGATCGATCCTCCGTGTGAATCGCCGATTCGCCCAATTGCTGGACTGCGAGGAACACGAGCTCCTGGGGCGCCGTTTCGAAGAGTTTGTCTGCCCACCGTTCCGTTCCCACGCGGAACGGGAACGGGTCCAGGCGATTGGCATCGAAGCGGACGGTGCGACATGCGAAGTCGAACTCCTCAGAAAGGACGGCTCCCGCGTATGGTGCCGGACCACCCACTCCCTCGTCGAAGTCCCGTCGACTCGAGAACAGTACATCCTCGCCATCGTCGAGGACGTGTCGGACCGCAAACGCGTCGAGGACGAGCGCCGTCAACTCGAAGCGGCCATCGAGCAGGCCGGCGAAGCCATCGTCATTGCCGATATTCGCGGCAACACCCAATACGTGAACCCCGCGTGGGAGCAGGTGTCCGGTATCCCTCGGTCACATACGCTCGGAAAAAACCTGTGGAAACTCCTCGTCGAACGCTCCGACGGTTCCGTGCTGCGTGCCCTCTGGAAAGCCGTCACTTCGGGAAAAACGTGGACCGGCCGCATTCACATCGAAAAACCCGACGGCACCGTAAGCACCGAGGACGTGACCGCCTCTCCCGTCCGCGATACGGACGGAAAAATTGTCAGTTTCCTCGCGGTCGCTCGCGACATGACCTCGCAGCTTGCCCTGGAAGAACGGTTGCAGCACGCCCAAAAACTCGAGGCCATCGGGACCCTGGCCGGTGGAATCGCCCACGACTTCAACAACATCCTGAGCGCCATCATGGGCTATACGGACATCGCCATGACCGATCTCCCCGAAGGCTGCAATGAAGTGCGTTCCAGCCTGCTTGAAGTTGCCAAAGCCAGCCAGCGCGCCCGCGAACTGATCTCCCAAATCCTGGAGTTTAGCCGGCAGACCGATCGCGAAATCCGCCCCGTCCGCGTTCAATCCATCATGCGTGAAGCCCTCAAGCTCCTACGCGGCTCCATCCCTTCCATGATCGAAATTCACGAAAATATCGACAACAGTTGTCTTCCCGTACTTGCAGACCCTACCGGAATCCACCAGATTCTCATGAACCTCGGGACAAACGCATACCATGCCATGCGGGATACGGGCGGCAAGCTCGTCATGCGCCTCTCCCAGATCAAAATCGGCGACGACGAAGTACAACAAGACCCCAACCTGGCCCCCGGGGAATACGTGCGATTGGAAGTCCATGACACGGGGCACGGCATGACAGAAGAAACCCAGACGCGAATCTTCGAACCCTACTTCACCACCAAGGAACGGGGCGAGGGAACCGGCCTCGGATTGGCCACGATCCACGGTATCGTCACCGACCTGCAGGGCGTCATCCATGTCTATAGTGAACCCGGCGAAGGCTCGACCTTTACCGTCTTGCTGCCATGCGTCCTCGCCGGCGAAGCCACCGGCGAACCTCCTGCACCCATCGGATCCCTGCGCGGCACCGAACACGTCCTGCTTGTGGACGACGAGAGTCCTATCGCCGAATTTGCGAAAACCGCCCTGGAGCGCCTGGGATACCGGGTCACGATCGAAACAAACTCCCTAAAAGCCTTGGAACGTTTCACCGCCAACCCCGCCGAATTCGACGTCGTCGTTACCGACCAGATGATGCCCGGCATGAAAGGCATTGAACTGTCAAAACGCATTCGCACCGTTCGCAACGACATACCCATTATCTTGTGCAGCGGATTCGCCGAATCCCTCCGGGACACCTCAGGCGACAATAATTCTGTCCGCTACCACGTCATGAAGCCGGTGATCGGCGCTGATCTGGCACGTAGTATCCGGAGCGTCGTCGATCAGAGTTAACCCCACTATCTCCCACACGGCCACGCAAGTCCCACCGGAACTTCGTGATTCATCGATAGTTGTGCGGAAACTCGAAATCGCAGAGCAACACGCGGTTTGCATGCGCAGCGTCCACGACGACCCCACCGGAAATATACTCCTCACTTTTCTGCGATTTCCGTGTACAATGCCTCCACTGAGTCGTAACGTATCGATGGTCTATCCAGTACCCGAGCGGGGATGCCACGGAACGTGAATTCCGTACGGGAGGTGGATCGCCGTCTCGACTAGACCCGAAGTGCAATTCGAAGAGGCCTGAGTACATGCAGGAAGATTCACTCGTACCGGAGATCCACGTCGAGTGGGGCTCGTTCTTGCA
>JAHDWY010000507.1 GCA_023384315.1 Candidatus Hydrogenedentota bacterium
CGTCGCGCAGCAGCAAGACCGCCGTAATAAGCCCCACACCCAAAGCCACGGAAACGATCGTGAGTATGGTCGTTAGCTTCCGGTTCCAGAGATAATTCCACGCGATATGCCAGATCGTCATGACTGCACCTCCCGGGCAAGCCCTGTGCAGTCGAACTGTTCTGGAAGCCGCTCGGCAATCCCCGCGTCATGGGTGACCAGCAGGAGCGTCAGCTTTTCCTCCGCGCACAACTCCAGGAGGAGGTCCATGACCGCTTTCGATGTTTTGGGGTCCAGACTTCCCGTCGGCTCGTCGGCCACCACGATTCTCTGCTTGTTCGCAAGCGCCCGCGCGATGGCCACCCGCTGGCGTTCACCCACGCTCATGGTTGTCGGCCGGCTGTGCATCCGGTGCGCCAGGCCCACGCGTTCCAGCAACTCTTTTGCGTGAGGCCGCCACTCTCCAGGCGGCCGGGTGTCGGCGAACCGCATGCCGAGCATCACGTTCTGCAGCGCCGTGAACGGGCCAAGTAGATTGAAAGTCTGAAAAATGAATCCGAACCGCTCTCCCCGGAACCGGTCCAATTGGCCGCTCCGCAGTTTCGTCGTTTCGGTACCGTCCACCTCGATACGGCCTGCGTCCGGACGCAACAACCCCGTGATGAGGTTCAACATCGTGCTCTTCCCGCATCCACTGGGACCCCACAGCGCCATCTGGACCCCCTCGGGCGCGTGGAACTTCTCGCAATAGAACTCCACGCCGGGCCCCAGCCGCCGCCGGCAATCGCTCATCGTAACCATCGACCTACTCCATCGGGGGATGTTAATGATAATTCAATATCAAATACTACGCCCTGGACACCGCCCCTGTCAAACGGATATCCGCCGGTTTACTTGCGCCAAGTACATATGCTACAACCTGCCGACCGCTGCACGGTGAACTGAATTCACCGCGAGTACACAGGATTCACCCATGCACGTTACCCTCGGCATCAATACCGGTTTCGCCATCAACCGTTTTCCGGAACCCGATGATTGGGTTGCGGTTGTGGCGGACGAACTGGGCCTCGCCAACGTCCAATTTACGGCGGACCTGCTCAACCCGTTCTTGCCCGAAGCCGTCGTCCGGCGGGAAGCGGAAACCATCCGGGATCTCTGCGCCAGGAAATCCATTCGCGTGCAGACGACTTTTACGTCAGCCTTTACGCGCGTCAATCATCTTATGCATCCGAACCCGGAGATACAACAGGTCTGGATCGATTGGTTCAAGCGGTTCTTTCGGCTCTCGCGCGATTTGGGCGCGGAAGGAGGAGGGAGCCACTTCGGGATCATGTCCGTCCGCGACAATGCGGACCCGGCGATTCGGGAGCGGCGCATTCAACAGGCCGTTAACGCCTGGCGCGAACTATCCGAATACGGCGCGGAGATCGGTTTCGACTACATGATTTTCGAGCCCATGTCGATTCCCCGCGAAGTGGCCGAAACGATCCCGGCGACACGGGACATCATGGACCGATGTGCGGAAGGCTTCGCCATTCCCATGCTGCTCTGCCTCGACGTGGACCACGGCGATCTCCAGTCCACTGACCCTGACGATACGGACCCCCATGCCTGGATTCGGGCTTTTGGCAAGGAGTCGCCCTGCATCCACATAAAGCAAAGCCTCCGCGAAAAAGGGGGGCACTACCCCTTCACCGCGCAATACAACGAGCGCGGCAAGATCATCCCTTCGGAGATCCTGGCCACCATGCGGGAGTCCAGCATCGAGAAATGCACGCTCCTCCTCGAAATCAGCCACCGTGAGCGCTGGCCCAGCGACTACACCGTCGTGCAGGATCTCAAGGAGTCGGTCGAGTACTGGCGCCCCGCCGTCGAAGCCGCCAACGCCAACTGATGGGGAAGTGATGAATCCGTCCTTCCGCGCTCGCCGAACGCGGCATCCCTGGACCATACGAGAACTATTCGGCACCGTCCATACGGTCCATATCGTCCATACAGTCCATAAGATCCCCGACCTCTGGCCACGGGTCGCCTTGAACCACCGCTACATTCTCCCCGTGCGGCGCCCAGACAGACGGGTCCGTCGGTCCGAAGGTGGCCACCGTCCGGCACCCGCAGGCCGCCGCGAGGTGCGTGACCCCGCTATCGTTCCCAAGATACAAGCGCGTAGCCGCCAACTCACGCGCCAGCGTCACCAGCGACGGCGTCTCGACAACGTTCGCACCCGGCGGAAGCGGCATCGATTCCTCCGCAGGTCCCCGTATCCACTCGACCTTCCGGCCCATCTGTGCCAGCCATCTTGCGGCTTCCACGAACCGCTCCATGGGCCAGTTCTTTTTCCGGCCTCCGCTGCCAGGATGGATCAACACGTCATGCGGTGTCTCCGACGCCTCGATGGGGAGACGGAACGGCGGCAATGCGCCGAGACCCAACTGTTCCGCGTAATACTCCGAAGCGTGCCGCGCCCAGCCCTCCGGCGGGAGACCCGGAAAGACGCGTACATCGCCCACGCCGCAGGCTTCAAACGCGCGTGCGATGGCACTGTCGTCTTTCATCCATACGATAGCCCGGTCGAAACGCGCGACGAAACGTCGTAGCGTGTTGTTCGGCTCCGAGAACGCCGACTCAAATCCCGTATCATCCAGGTCGTAGGCGTCGTCCGCAATCCCCGCCGCGACGGCAAGGTTCAGTCGATCGCGGTATCCGGCAAGGGAAACTGGGCCTTCCTCACGAAGCCGCAGAAGGGAAGGACAAAAGAGCAGAAAGTCACCAATCCCACCGGTGTGAACCACCAATGTACGCCGATCCGCTGACGTACGATGGGTGAAAGCAGCCGTCATCGGCGAACGAACCATAAGCCCGCCCCTGCGAAACTCACCGACAAATCATTCCGCGAGCGTCGTCTCGCAATCACCCGTCCATACCGTCCATAAAGTCCATATCGTCCATAGAACTACTCCGGCAACACCTCGTAAATCACAATCCGCGCCTCCGCGTACGGCGACAAATCCGCCTTCATTAAGCGCAATCCTTCCGGCACCGTCGCCGGGTCCAACAGCGCTTCCAGACTCGGCACCATCTGCGCCGTGTATCGCTCGTCCACGACCAGATACCGCGCCCCCGCGTCGCGTGCGCGCTGAATCACCTCCGCGACGGACTCGTTCGGCGCGGGACCCGTGGATGGCATGCCCGCGTAGAATCCCACCTGCGGTTTCCGGCACAAGATCAATCCTGGCTCCAGGTGTTCCTTCATCCAGATGCCCGCAATCTTGTATTCCACCGGCTGATAGGACATGCGGCCCAGGACCGGCGGCACGATATTGACAGCCAGACCAAAACTAAACATGGCAACCAATGCCGCGACCGGCAATCGTCGCAACCACGACGTGTGCGAAACGGCAGCCGCACGAGCACTGGTAAGCGCAACGCCGCGCGCCGACCACAGTGTCAGCCCGATCGCCACGTTCATCACGTACCGGGGTTCCGCGAAGGTGCTCAGTCCCGCGAGGACAAACTGTGCCGCTGCGAAGGCCAGGATCATCAATTCCAGGCGAAGGTCTCGCTTTCGATCCGACGCCATAAACAGTCCCGCGCCCATAAAGATCAGAAGCAAAGGCCCCAGCATGATGGGAAGCACTTCACTGAATAACGTGAGGAAGGTCTTCGCCGTGGCTGCCCCCTGATCCACAAGCACGTATCGCAAGGCCGACGCATGCGCGCGTGACGACACGACCGCCGTACCTGTGACCGACCGCATGTACAGCGCGTATGCCCCCAGCAGAATCACGGTCGTGACAATAAATGGAATCAACCGTACAACTCGCGCATCGCGATTGGGATCGCGAAGGATGAGCGCGACGAATGGTGCTGCCGCCCACAGCAGCATGCCTTCGGGTCGGGTAAGATGTAGCCCGAAACACCACAACGCCGCGGCGTACGGCCAGAACCCGCCACGCCGAACCGTCTGCGCCAATGCCCACAGCGCGCCGAACCACAACACCGACATGAGCGCTTCCGGCGCAACGCGGCATCCATAATCGACCAACCACGGCCACAGGCAAACGGAGAGCGCCGCGACGCGTGCTGCGGAACGGCCATGCATGGAATCGGACAGCCGGAACACCGGCCAAATCAGCAGCACCGAAGCGCCCAACGACACGCCAATTGCTGCCCATTCCAGATCGGGGATGATGAAATTTGCGA
>JAHDWY010000508.1 GCA_023384315.1 Candidatus Hydrogenedentota bacterium
GAGTCGTCGAGCAGGATCTCGGCGGTGCCCACGTGGATCAACAAGGGCGGTAGACCGGCGAGGTCCGCGTAGAGCGGCGACGCCAGCGGGTCATTGCGGTCGCGGTCGCCGAGGTACCACGCAGCGTACTTGTGCAAATCGTCGGGGGTCAGCATGGGATCGACGGCGGCCTTTGCGGTGATGGATTCGCTGGTGGCCGCAAGATCCGTCCATGGCGAGAGCAATACCGCGGCTGCGGGAAGCGCGTCGCCAGCGTCGCGCAGGGTGAGCAAGGTTGCGAGGGTCAAACCGCCGCCCGCGGAATCGCCCGCGATCACGATCCGCGCGGGATCGATGCCCTCGTTGACGAGCCAGCGGTACACGGCGGCCGCGTCTTCAATGGCGGCGGGGAAAGGATGCTCCGGCGCGAGCCTATACCCCGTCGAAAGCCCGCGCAGATGCCCGGCCCGGGCCAGGTCGGCGACGAGGTGCCGGTGCGTATTCAGGGAGCCGACAGCGTACCCGCCGCCATGAAGGAAAAGCAGCACCTCCGCGGGGCGCGACTCGGGCGTGTCGATCCATTCCACCGGAACGCCATCGGCCTGCGTCGCAAGCACGGTCACGTCGTCCGCCAGAGGGAAAAGGTCGGAAACCAACTCAAAGCGATCCCGGAGATCACTCAGGGTCGCATCCGGGCTCACGGGCCGCGCGCGCACCATGGCGATGAGTGAATGGAACTGCTGACTGGGCATGGGCACCTCATGTCTCTAGCCGATGTTGCGCCCGATTGTACCGACCGACGGGACCAAACAAAACCCGAATTCTGCAATCCCCTACCCCTATCTTGATACCGGCACAAAGAACGGGCGAAAGACCCGAAGGTCCTCCGCCCGTTCGCGAATGTCGGTGATTCTAGGACGGCGTGCCGACTTCCTTCTCCTCGCCGACTTCGGCGGGTTTCTGGTGGCCGTTGCCGTTACCGTTGCGCGGCGCGGCGAAGGGGAACTCTTCCTGCGGAATCACTTTCGGTTCCGCCATGACCAGTTCGCACTTGTCGCCGTCGCAGTAGAGGTCGGAGGTTTCGTCGGTGTTCAGGTTCTCGAAGTCCAGCCCCCTTAGTTTCGAGGCCGCATTGTGGTACATCTCCGGCGTAATCTCCTGGTATGGCGCCTGGGCGTAGTTGTGCTCCACGAGCGGCAGGAAGCTGATGGACTTCAGCCGCGGCTCGTACAACTCCAGTATCTTCGGGATATCCCGCGCCTCTTCGGGCCGGAACGTGATCGTCGCGCTGACCTGGTTGTCGGCCCAGTAGTACTGCATCTGCGCCACATTCTCGACCTGTTCCCAGATGGACACGTCGTTCTTGGAGCGCTCGAACATGCGCTGTTTTACGGGGAAATACACAACCAGCGTGTTGTCGCCGTAGACCGAGTCCTCCATGCGGTACCCCGCGCGGCGAATGGGCTCGACGAGCGGGCTGGTCCGGTCGATGCGGATGGTCCGGTAGTAGAATTGCGAGTGGGGATCATGAATTCCCGGCGTCACCCCTGGCAGCAACGACACCGTGCCGCTGGGTTTCACGCTGGTTTTCTTGATGCTCTCCGGAATGCACAGCCACTGCGCGTAGATCCGATCGAGCTTGCAAATGTACGTGTAGCCTTCGTCGCACCACTGGAAGTGCGTGCGCCGCCCATGCTTCTCGAACGCTTCAACGATGCCCGACTGGGACAGGCCGATACGACGGTTTCGCAGCATAATCGCGTTGGTGCGTTCGTTGTGGGTCGGCACGAGTGTGACGGTTTTGGCGTAAAGATAGGCAAACTTCAGCGTCCGTTTGTACTCATCGAAGCTGTCGTGCAGCGATGGGAACGTCTCGACCAGATTGCAGATCTCGTAGGATTCCAGGCTCTGTTCGGCGCAGGGGTTCGTACCCTGTACCTTCTCATCGGCATTGTTGATGCCGTCCTTCAAGCGGCCAAAGGCGCGCGCGTTTTCCAGCCAGAAGTACCCGGGTTCGCCGTTCTTGGCGGTCTGCATACCGACCTGCTGGTAGTCCATGCCTATGTCGGCGGAGACGCTGTTGTTCGAGGCCCAGCGCCATGCCATCAGCTTGTCCTTGTACAGCTCCGGGTCTTTGAGTTGCAGGTACTCCTGATCCGCGGGATTCCCGAGAGCAAGTTCTGCCGTGCGCCGGACGCCGCCGGACACGACGCACTTGCCGATGACGTTCATGAGGTCGGTGATGTCGGCCGACGTAATACGGTCGCCGATGCGGGGCTCGAGCACCTTGTCGATATTGGCGATGCATTCAATCAACGGCGCGGGGCCAGGGGCGATGCCGCCGAAGGTGCGAATGGGCGAACCGGCCGGACGTATCTGCGAGTAATCGATATGGGCGGGCCGTTTGCCCTTGCCCACGTAGGCTTCCAAGACACAACGGACCAGGTCGACCCAGCCTTCCTTGGAGTCTTCGACCACGTGGGTATAGCCTGCGGGTTTCGGATCGTGAATGGTGACCGTGCCTGCGCCCTTGGTATCGAATGCCACCCCGACGCCGAGGAGCGACATGTCCATGAGGAAGCAGAACGGTTCCGAGAAGTTGAAATTGATCTCATCCGTCGAGACGAACGCGCAGTTGTTCAGCGCCGCCGAGCCGCGCTCGTAGATGTAGTCCGAGCCCATCATCCACAGTCCGCGACCCGGAGGGAGGAACTTGAAGTCCCACATGAGCTGGTACATTTCCTGGGCGGAGTGCTGCGCCTTCTGGGTGTTCCAGGGCAGCTTGAGGTTGCGGCAGTGGTTCAGCTGGATGGTGTAGCAGCCTTCCACCACGCGCCGTACCGTTTCCCAGTACTCTTCCGTCCTCCCGCCCTCGTCCGGTACCGCGCGGGCATAGGTGCGCTTGAACGTCACATAGCCCAGGGGCCCCCACTTGGGCTGGGTGCCACGGAATTGGTCGATGAACTTCTCGGACAGCTTGAACCGCTCTTTGACCTCGAACAACATGTGGCGTCACCTCACTTTCGCAGAATCATCTCGTATCTTAACGAACGGACCCCCGCGTCCCTCCGTAGCGTCGTTAAACTCAAACTTTCTTGTGGGGCGTGCGAATCCATGGCAGTCCGTCCACGACTTCCACTTCATAGTCGCCCATCAGACTCGTGTACCGATCCTTCACGGCTTCGTACACCTTGCCGAATACGAACCGAAGCTCTTCTTCGGCGTCCGGCGCCGTTCGCATCTCGATCACGTGCCGCAGCGCCCGGAAATTGCATGACCCGCCAATCGTCGTCGCCAATCCCTCGGGCGCGACGCGACGGAAGGCCGATGTTAGCTTTTTCTTGCGGTCGAACTTCTTCTCATCCTCGATGGCGTACGCCTCGGCCAGTTCGCGCTGTACGGATTCCAGGTGCTCGAGGGTCCTGCCGAACACTTCGAGTCCCTTTTCGTCCTCCTTGATGTGCGATGGCACGTACGCCGACAGCCGGTCCAGGCGCACGAACCGCAGCGACTCTTGCGAGATGGCCGTGCCGGCGCGGTGGCGCACCAGTTCATGGGTGAACACCCGGCTCACGTCGGCGAGGATGAAGTTCAGAACCGCGTGCTCGATCACGCTACCGTGACCGACCTCGAGCACGTGGCCGAGGTAGTTGGCGTTACCTTTGCGAACGCGAGTGACATTGGGGTTCAGTCCCGGCTCGAAACTCCGATAGCAAAGGCGCCCGTAGACTTCGCAAAGCTTCTCAGAGTCGCTGGGCGCGTCCGTAGACCATTGGGGCGTCCCGACATGCTGTAAATAGGCCTGGAGACCCTCCTCGACAACGCGGGTTTCTCCGATAAGGAACACTTTTGGTTCTACAAATTCCATGGTCCATCCAATTGCATGACGCCCAAACGGGGCGAAAACGCTAAATAGCTATCATTAAACAACTTGGAGAGTTTAGAGTTTGGGTGCGGAACCCCGGTGGTTAGACGCTCACCGGGTCGGGGCAGCGCCAATGTATTATAGAAGCGCACTTCCGCGATGTCCACCACGTCGTTACCCTCGCCTTTCCGCCCGGCATTGGTGACCAAGTACCGTACTCCCTAAAGACGGCACCGGTGGTCTGAACTAACCCTAACCCAATAAAAATAAAAGGATTAGCGTGGCCCTGACCGTGCATATTGCGCGCTCCGGACAGGCCTTCGAACCCCTGTGAT
>JAHDWY010000509.1 GCA_023384315.1 Candidatus Hydrogenedentota bacterium
GTCTGGAGCAGAGAGGATCGAACATGTCAGACGCTACCCTCCCGCGTCGTAGGTTTTTGCAGTCCATTGGTTTAGGAGCGGCCGCCCTTGCCAGCGGGGGATTCAACGCGTGGGGGCAAGGGGCCTCCGGGAAGCGCCCTCCGAACATCCTGCTTATCGTGTCGGATGACCAGGGGTACGGGGATCTTGGCTGCTATGGGAACGGGGATATCCTCACGCCGAGCCTTGATGCCCTGGCGCGGCAGGGGGCACGGCTGACGGAGTTTTACGTCACCTGGCCCGCGTGCACGCCGTCGCGCGGGAGCCTACTCACGGGAAGATACCCACAGCGGAACGGCACCTACGACATGTACCGGAATGACAAGGTAGATTACGGGCACGCGTATGGGCCGGACGAGTACGCCGTCTCTCCGGAACGGATCCTGGGGATGGATACCCGCGAGGTTTTGCTGCCGCGCATGCTGGGGGCGGCCGGGTATGTGAGCGGCATTTTCGGGAAGTGGGATCTGGGTCAACTGCGGCGGTTTCTCCCGCTGCAACGCGGGTTTGATGATTTCTACGGTTTCGTCAACACGGGCATCGACTACTACACGCACGAGCGTTACGGCGTGCCGTCCATGTATCGCGACAACAGCCCTACCACGGACGACAAGGGAACCTACGCGACGGATCTGCTTACGCGTGAGGCCAAGCGATTTATCCGCGAGCACCGGGACGAACCGTTCTTCTGCTACGTGCCGTACAACGCCCCGCACATTGCGTCTATCCTCGACAAGCCTCGGCCCGTCCATGCGCCAGAGAAGTTTATGAATCTATACAAGGATGCGAACGATCCGGACCGCCAGCGGAAGGTGCAGCACATGGCGGCGATTACGGCCATGGATGAGTCGATCGGCGAGTTGCTGGAGCTTCTTGACGAACTTGGCTTGGCCGATGACACGATCGTGATCTTCTTTTCCGACAATGGTGGTCACTCCCTTGCGGACAATGGTCCGCTCCGCGGAAACAAGGGTCAGATGTTCGAGGGCGGCATTCGCGTGCCGTGCGTCATCCGCTGGCCGGGCGTGACGGAGCCGGGCAGGGTATGCGACTCGTTCCTGACTTCCCTGGAGGTTTTGCCGTCACTCTGCGGGGCAGCCGGTGTCGCGCCTCCGGACGATGTCGTGCTCGATGGGTTCGACATGCGCGGCGTGCTCGCGGGAAGTGAGCCGTCCAGACGGACGGAGATGTTCTGGCGAAGGCGAGAGGATCGGGCAGCGCGCGTGGACCAATGGAAATGGGTGGATTCCCAACGCGGTTCCGGGTTGTTCGATCTGTCGGGGGACGCAGGCGAGGAGCGCGATCTTTCGGATGAGAAACCGGACGTGTTGCGGATGGTTCAGGATCGATTCGAGGATTGGGAGCGCCGGATGAACGAGGCCGAACCGAGGGGACCGTTCAGAGATTATTAGGGCGGCGTGCGCGCGGGAGTGGCGATGCCGCGTTCAGGTGACTAGTTCCCGCACCTTGGTTAACAGTTCGGCACTGGTGAATGGCTTTGTCAACAGGGGCACGCCCTTTTCCGGCGCGATTTCCCGATCGAGGATATTGAAGTCATATCCGCTGATGTGAAGCACGGGCAGACCGGGGCGCAGCGTGTGGATTTGTTCCCGGACTTGGCGTCCGCTCAGTTTGGGCATCACCACGTCGATCACGCAGGCATCAATGTGGCCGGCATTCCGGTGAAAGGCTGCGACGGCCTCCTCGCCGTTAGCGGCGGGGATCACGCGGTACCCGCCTTGTTCGAGGATACGGATAGCGAGCATTCGGACCTGGGGATCGTCTTCGGCGAGCAGGATCGTTTGTCCCGATGCGGGAGGGATCGCAGAGGCGGCATTCTCGGTGTTCTGGTGCGACTCTTCAGGTATGCGCGGAATGTAGATCCGGAACGACGTGCCGGTACCCAGTTGGCTTTCGACGTGGATAAGTCCGTTGTGGTTGGTGGTAATCCCGTACACGGTGGCGAGGCCTAAGCCCGTACCTTGGCCGATTCCTTTCGTCGTGAAGAATGGGTCGAAAATGCGGTCCATATATTCGGCAGGGATTCCGGCTCCCGTATCGGATACTTCGAGGACGGCATAGTCGCCCGGTCGGGCCCATGAATTTTCGCGGCAGAAGGTCTCATCGAGATCTGCGCCGTAGGTGGCGACGTTGATGTGCCCTCCTACGGTGAGGGCGTCCCGGGCGTTCACGCAAAGGTTGATGAGGATTTGTTCCATCTGCCCCGGGTCCGCACTGATGGTCAACGATTCGCGCGGAGGCGCGATGCGTAGTTCGATGTGTTCGCCGATGAGCCGTTTTAGCATCTTGCCCATGCTGGAAACGACTTCGTCGAGGTGAATAGACTGCAACTGAGGTTCACCCCGTCTACTGAACAATAGAAGCTGGCGCACGAGCGACTCGGCGCGCGCGCAAGCCTGAATGGACTCGTTCAAGTAGGCGGAAACTGGATGTCCCGCGGGCAGGTCGCTGTGCGCGAGTTCGGCATAGCCGCGAATGGCCGTCAACAGGTTGTTGAAATCGTGGGCCACGCCACCGGCCAGTTGTCCGACCGCTTCCAGTTTTTGCGATTGACGGCGTTGGGCCTCCAGTTCGCGCCGCTCCGATTCGGCAACGATTCGGTCGGTGACATCCCGGTACATGATAACGCCGCGGACCTCGCCGCGGGGGTTCACGAATTGGGATCCAATGACTTCGACGTGACGAAACGTGCCGTCGCGACGGCGAATGCGGCATTCGAGCTTGTTGGGATCTTTCGGGCTGTTGAACACGAGTTGCAGTCCGGCGCGCGCCGCGGGCCGATCGTCGGGGTGAACGTAGTCCAGCACGTTGGTGCCGATGGATTCTTCGCTGCCGAATCCCACGACGCGTTCGACTGACGGGCTGACGTATTCAATGGTCCCGTCCTCGCGGATGGTGGCGACCACGTCCGATACGTTTTCGATCAGCGAGCGGAATCGCTCTTCGCTCCGCTGAAGTTCGAGTTCAGCCTTCTTGCGGTCCGTGATATCGCGGGCGAAGGCGCAGATCAGTTTCTGCCCTTCAAGCTCGTTCATATTCAATGAGATTTCCACAGGGAATCGTGTGCCGTCCTTCCGCTGGTGGGACGATTCGAACCTCAATCCGCCGTGTTGCTTGAGTTTTGCGTAGATCTTTTGGTGGCGTTCCGCGGGAAAATCCGGATCGATGTCGCCGACGCCCCGCTGCAGCAATTCTTCCCGGCTATACCCGAGCGCGCGGCAGGCCGCCTCGTTTACATACAAGAAGTTGCCGACTGGCCGGTACATGTACGCGGCGTCGGAGACCGCTTCGAGGGCAAAGTGGGCCAGTCGGGCTGATTGTTCGGATGCTTTGCGGCGGGTAACATCACGCGTGGTCAACAGAATCCCATCGATCCCTGGACGCGCGATGAGGTTAACGCCAGTGGCTTCGAGGTCGACCCAGTGGCCTCGGGCGTGGCGAAACCGGAATTCGGTTGGTGTATTGGGGTTGGCGCGGTGGACGACTTCCTGGAATGCGGTTTTGACGACTGGATGGTCGTCCGGATGCACGAAGTCGAGGCCGATCTTTCCGACCAGATCGTCGGGCGCATAGCCGAGTACGCGGGAGCAGGAAGGCGTAATATGCCGGATTCGCACCTGTTCATCGACGACCCAAATGACGTCGGTCATTTCGTCCAGAATCGCGCGATGCCGTTCCTCGCTTTCTTCCACGACCCGTTGCCGATTTGCACGATCGAGGGCTCGGGCAAGGTCCGCCGCGGCGATTCGGAGGAAGCCGATCTCGAGATCGTCCCAATGGGCAGCGTTGGCGGCGCGCTCCAGCACCAGGGCGCCGAGTGAGTCGTCTCCAACGGTGAGCGGGAGCAGGACGAAATGTCCATTGGATGACGCGAACAGGCGTCTGCGTGCTTCCGGCAGGCGATCCAGCATGCCGGTTGGCGTTTCTCCCTGGACAAGCTCGTCGAGCCAGTTTCGAAGGGTTGCCGCATGGGGATCGACGGTGTTTGACACGCATTCGGCCACTTCAGACCGGTGGTCATTCCAAATGGTGCGGACGACCAGCCGGCCGGGGTCGTCGTTATCGTCGCCGGGACCGAGGTCGACGGCCGGGAA
>JAHDWY010000510.1:0-2494 GCA_023384315.1 Candidatus Hydrogenedentota bacterium
CGCGTGTTTCCCGTTGGGCGTCTTGATCTGGACGTGGACGGCGCGCTGTTGCTGACAAACGACGGTGACCTCGCGTACGCCTTGACCCATCCCCGCTTTGAGGTGAAGAAGACGTACCATGCTTGGGTGCGCGGGGAAATGTCTCTCGATACGGCGGCCCGCCTTGCACGGGGCGTTCAGTTGGACGACGGAATAACGGCACCGGCGCGCGTGAAGATACTGAGTCGCGTTCGCGGCCGTACCCGGATTGAACTCGTGATCCACGAAGGCCGGAATAGAGAAGTGAAACGCATGTGCAAGGCCGTCGGTCACCCCGTGAGAGAATTGACGCGCGTCGCCTTCGCGGGTCTTTCGGTGGAAGGGCTTTCGCCCGGAACCTGGCGGCATCTGACGAGAGGAGAAGTCGAGGGTTTGCGCGCAATGGTCCAGCCACGGGACCCTTCGGCAGCCCCACGAAAGCATCGCAAATGACGGACGCCGGCACACCATCGATACCGTGTCCGGGGCCGGAACATACTCGCCAGGCCTTGTGGCAAAGGAGACTGCGGCTCGAGGAGAAATTCCGGCGCGAGCGTCAGGTGGGAGAGGGGGACATCGGGGACAGGCTGTCCCGATCCCGCGTACCCGAATGGGGGTTACGGTCGATCGGACTTTGGAAGCGTGGAATTCGAAACGCCCATCAACTTCGTTTAGTACAACACACTTTGCGTTTGCCGAAACTGCCAGACTTCCTCATTGGCTATCGCATCCTGTACGTAGCGGATTTTCACTTTAACGATCGGTTTCCGGAGTTTGCGCCGCTCGTCCGCGACTTGTTGGCTACTGTCGAAAGTGAGATTTGTCTTTTCGGTGGAGACTACCGCTTCGCCCACGACGGCGATTTCGCTCATGTGTTTCGCGATATGGCTGTTGTTCTGGAGGGTGTCAACGCCCGTCACGGAGTACATGCGATCCTGGGGAACCACGATCTCTCCGATTTCGTAGAGCCATTCCAGTCGCTGGGTATTGACATCCTGGTCAACGAAAACCGGCGGATTGACGCCGGTGAAGGATCGTTCTGGGTTGCGGGCGTGGACGATCAGCATCGATTCCACTGTGAAAGTCTGCCGTTGGCCACGGAAGGAATTCCACCAGATGACTTCACCCTGTTGCTTGCCCATTCCCCGGAACTGGCGATGCGCGCGCCGAATTCTGGAATCGATCTCTATTTGTGCGGGCACACCCATTGGGGACAGATCCGGTTTCCGGTGTTGGGCGCGTTAACCTATAACTCGCGATGCCCATCCCGTTTCTGTATGGGAATTTGGGAAAGTGAGGGGATGTTGGGTTACACCACCGCCGGCATCGGGACCACGGACCTGCCCATCCGGTACAATTGTCCGCCCGAAGCCAGTTTGCTGACGCTAGCCCGCCTCTGATTGTGGTGCCATCTCGGGGCGCCACACGAGCACTTGCGCTTTGCCTTGCTTTTTTGCGCGATACATGGCGGCATCGGCGCGGTTGCACAACGTGGTGAAGTCTTCGCCATCGCGTGGGGCCTCCACGAGTCCCGCGCTGAACGTCAGCGGTCCCGCACCGTCAGATTCCGAGAGTTGCTGGAATGTGGAGTGCATACGCTCGATGATCCGGCGGCCGATGTCTTCCGGTGTTTCGGGAAAGTAGAGAATGAACTCTTCGCCGCCGTACCGGCCCACGATGTCGACCGTCCGGATGTCCTTGGTCAGGGCACTTGCCAAATGACCCAGCGCGTGGTCTCCGGCGGCGTGGCCGTACTTGTCGTTCACTTGTTTGAATTCGTCAATATCTAGAAAGACAAGAGTAGCAACCGCGGGATAGCGCTTGATTCGGGCGAGTTCGCGTTCGATCTCGCGTTGTAGCGTCTGCCGGTTCAGCAGCTTGGTGAGCGGGTCGAGCCGCGCCACCCGCGCATAGATTTCGTGCCTGCGCAATACCGCGTGAACGCGAGCCAGCAGCACCTCCGGATCGAAGGGCTTGGTTACGTACTCGTCGACGCCCATTCCCAAGCCGAGAATCTGGTCCTCCGCGGTGGATTTGGCGGTGAGGAATATGAAAGGAATTTCGCGCATGACGAGGTCTTGGTTGATGCGATCGCGCAGGGCGAACCCGTCCATTTCCGGCATCATGACATCGCAAATAATGAGATCGACGACGACGATGTCGAGCTTGTGAAGAGCGCTGAGTCCGTCTTCCGCATTGAACACCTGAAAGCCGGCCTCGGAAAGGTTGTACGTGAGCAGCTCGGCCGTATGCGGATCGTCTTCGACGACAAGGACCGAGTACGTCTTGGGCTCTTCTGCTACCGAGTTCTCCATTCGGATCAGGATCCCCCACCGTCAGTTTGCGCAGGCGTTTTCAGGGGTAAACGAACGACAAACGTCGTGCCCCTATCCATCTCACTTCGGACCGCCACCGTGCCGCCATGGAGTGTAACCATTTCCTTGACCAGGAACAATCCCAACCCGGCGCCCGCCGA
>JAHDWY010000510.1:2504-4149 GCA_023384315.1 Candidatus Hydrogenedentota bacterium
GATATGCTCGGGTGGAATGCCGATTCCCGTATCGGTCACCTCGATAACCACGTCGTCAAAATCTTCGTAGGCCGCAATAGTGATGCTTCCTCCAGGATTGGTGAATTTAATGGCATTCTCAAGAAGATTGCAGACGATGGTGTGAAGCTTGGTCGGGTCCGCGTAGAGTTGCGGCAGGTTTTCTGCGACGGTTTGGGTGTACTGGATCTGTTTTGATTCCAGGGCCGACGCCAACGAGGCCGCAGCCGCAGCGATCTGCGCGGAAACATCGACCATAGCCCGATTCAGGACCTGGCGGCCCGATTCGATGGAGCCGATTTCCAGCACTTCCTCGATCAGCGCCATAAGGCGTTCGGCCTCTTCGTCAATGATACGGAGGAAGTGTTCGCGCTTCTCGCGTGGCATATGGGGGTTTCGCAGCAGGGTGTTGGCGAATCCCTTGATGGACGTCATCGGCGTTCGCAGTTCGTGCGACACGCCCGACACGAAATCGGTCTTCATCTGATCGATCTCGCGTTCTTTGGTTACGTCGTGGAGGATGGTGACGTAGCAGTCTTCACCTTGAATCAGTTCCGGTATCCGTGAACGCGTGACCGATAAGGTTCGGTTGATGGGCTCCTCCAGATGGACGTCGGCTTTGGCGATATCTTTGCCGGATTCGGCAGTTTCGCGCCACATCGCGCGAAACGCGTCGTCTTCCAAAAGGGCCAGGAAATCCGTGGCCAGGGGCTCGCGTTCGGCGAATCCAAGGAGCCGTTGCGCGGTATGATTCATCATGAGCACGCGGTCCCGCGTATCGGTGACGACAACGCCCTCGCCGATGCCGCGCAAGATTGTCTCCAACCGATTGCGCTCCTGTGCAAGAATTACGGCTTTGCGGCGGTTGTCGGCTTCAATTTCGCGACGTTCCACGGCCTCGCCGAGCGTGCGCGCGACGGCGTCGAGCAGTTTTCGTTCGGAGGCGAGAAAGGGTTCGCTCAGAACGGTGGCATGAACGTCTTCAACGTAGAACACCTGCACCATCCCGCGCGCCTTGCCGTCCACGATAACCGCCGCGGATTGCCCCCACTGCGTTTCCTCAAAGCGCTTGCTCGTGTACTTGACTCCGTCGAGGAGGATGCGCGCGCGCGCGATATCCGGGAACCGCCATGCTGGAGGAATGAGCATCACGAGATCTTCACAAATCTCCGCCACGGTTTCTCGAGTGCGGAGTGACTCGGCCAATCCATAGATGCACGAAAGCTCTTTCAGTTGTTGCTCGAAGGTGACGAGGACGCGCTGGAAGCGGGACTCCGCCTGTCTGCGTTGCAGTTCTCCGGCCGCGCAGGACGCGAACAGACGAAGCATGGTGTCTCGCGAAGCGGTGTTCTCCAGCGGATTGCGGTGAAACCCGCCCAGAAACGCGATTCGTTCACCTTCTCCGTGCTGCACGGTGATCCCGATGAAACTTTGAGCTTTCAATCGCTTCGATATGGGGCAACCAGGATACTTCCGGGAAACACCGGACCGAACGGTGTGCACGGCGGGTGTCAACTCCAGGACATCTTGAAACGGAGTGCCGTTCAGGGGGAACTCGGGTTCGTCGATGAACAAACCGTCGCTCCATGTCGCGATGGGCACGGCGTGCCCGCCTCGGGCTTCCGAA
>JAHDWY010000511.1 GCA_023384315.1 Candidatus Hydrogenedentota bacterium
GCGGCCGAGACCGCAGAATCGTTCGATTGCCCGCGTTCGCGCGGTGACACCGTCAGTGATGAGACGCGCCGCGTCATGTGGGTTCGCGCCACCGTCATCGAGGGTTTGGCGGATTTCCCGGACTGCCGCGGGCGGCAATCCGTCCGCGCGGCGCATGCGAATCACGCAGGATTTCCCAATGCTGTGCAGGACGATTGCGCGTTCATCTTCCGTGGACTCGAGCCATTGGTACGTGCCGGCTTCGAGGCAGATCGCGTCGCCGGGGTGCTTCAGCCAGCGCAGGTCGTGGGGCGCCTTCTCTGTGGCCCAGGGTTCGCCGTCCAACGCAGTCGCGTCGATGCGCCAGCCGGTGAGGCAGTCGCCGGTCTCAATGCGCAGATCGAGATGCGCGCCGATGGCGTCGCGGTGGCGATGGAGGACGTAGCGGCCGTCAGGCGTAAAGGCGCGTTGCGCGGGATCGAGGGGTTCGGTGGTGAGGGACCAGTACATGAAGAATTTCCTCGTATGTCGTATTGCGGATTGAAAGAACACGGACTTACACGGACCTACACGGACGGGCACGGACGCTGCCCTTTTGCCGCAGCGGAACGCCACGTCGTCTAGGCATGGAGCAGTTGCTGGCCCAGGGAGATGATTACGGCGACTAAGTTGGCGACGAGGAGCACGACGCCGCGGGTCAGGATCGCTTCCAGCCGATCCACGCGGGCCTTCAGATCGCGGATGTCTTCGGCGAGATTGTTGATCTGGATTTCGTAGACCATGCCGAACGGGCATTGACTTGCGCTGAGGGGTGCTTCGCAGGGAGACGTAGCGTTGTTGGTCATTGGATCACCGGGCTCCTGGCAATTATGAATTAAGAATTATGAATTAAGAATTGAAGACGGGATTAACACCTCTGACCGTTTACTCGCGGGACCACCAGTATCTTGGGCGCAGTTCGATGGGTTCGTGGTAGGCGTCGCGCGCAAGTTTCAGTGCCTGGTCCAGGGGCAGGGCGCGTTCGGCACGCTCGGCGGCGACGAAGCCGGTGCCTTGTGAGCCCGAGGATACGACCGAACCTTCGATGACTTCGAGCACGTTGCGCATGATGTAGTGACACTGATGATCGCCGTAGGTCTTTCCCGGGACGTGATCGCAGGTGCGCAGATCTTTTCCGCAGATCGAACACTCCGGCATCTCAAAAGAGAAACCGATGGACGTTTCGCGATAGACGCCGCCTTCGATGTTGAGGATAAAATCGGCGTTGTCCTGCGTGCGCAACACGTACACGTCCGGCCGCACCGAGACGCGGTTGCCATCCCGGTGAAGTTGCGAACGGAAGAAGGTGCCGCGCGGCAGCGACCCGCGCAGGTCGTGGCGTTCCATCAGGGGACGTCCCGGCGCCATGGCGCTGATCTTCTCGAGTTCGTCGTCGGGGAAGCGGCTGTGGTGCCGGTCGATCTGGTTGTGACACAGGTCTAGCGTGAACACAGCGAACTCTTGCGGCTCCAGGGGCCGCAAAGCAAAGCGGTTCACCTCGACGGCGGGATCGCCGTCGCCGGTGCGGGCGCGCACGGCGACCAATGCGCCTTCGCGGCGGAATACAAAGGGATCGAGATCCATGGCGTTGCTCCGTTTCGTTTTCAGGCAAGGGGCATACATGGGGACACCCGTCAGCCCGGTGGGCAATTATCTATTCATAATTCAGGGGCTAACGAGTGCCCCCATGTACGACCCTTTCGATTGCGGATTGCGGACTTCGGATTGCCAACCAAGAAACATCCTCCTTGGTCCCCCTTCGAAGGGGGAATTGGGCCAACGACGTCTGTCGGTGCATGTGCCGTGACGTGCTGCGGAGTAAATTCCTTTGGCGAACTTCCACGCAACGCAAAGCGTTGCGAAGCACTCCCCCTTTGAAGGGGGATCGAGGGGGATGTACATTTCCTATCCAAAGCCGAGTGTTTTCGCGGCGTCTTCGTGGGAGAGGAAACCTTCGTCGCGGAGCTGTATGGCGTTCGCGATTTCGCGTTGGCGCGCGTTGGCTTCCTTGAGCACGTCGACGGTACGGTTGGCGCGCATCTTCACGCGGGCCTCGGCGTATCCCCACATGAGTGCGAGTTCGAAGTTGTACAACCGTTCGAGGATGCGTTTGACACTGCGGTTCACGGCTTCGACATGGCGGTTGATGATTTCGAACTGGGCCGTGCCGTACGTCTCGGTCGTGCCGTAGTTGCGGCCAAGCAGGATGGGCATGAGGTGCATGCCGGTGATCACCTGTTCCTCTATGGCCTTGTGGTTGTCGTAGAAGACCTGCGCGTGCTGATCGCCACGAATGAGGTTCACGCGCACGTTGTCGAAGGTGACGAAGTTCTGGTCCGTCTCGAGTCCCGACAGGCGATCCCGCAGCAGATCGAAGTTTCCCTGAATCCGCTTCTCGTAGTTCTCCGCGGATTCGCCGCGCACTTGTTCGTCCGGCGTGTATTGCACGTGCAGCTTCGACCAGCCGGCGTTGTGTGTGGCCTTCGCCATGTCTTCGAGGAGGCGCTGCTGGATTTTCACCACGAAGGGGATCGACCGCAGCATGGAGCGCCCGTAAGGATTGGTGCCGTCGCGATCGAGACCGACGTAGATGAACCGTTCGGGCGGCAGAGGGATGGCTTCGCCGTCGAGGACTTGGTAGGGAAGGAGAACCCCATTCTCGCGGCGGAAGCGAACGGTCCAGACGTCGACAGGAACGACGTCGAAGATGGATTCGCGGCTTTGGGAGAGCACGATCTCGACCGCGGCGGCACCGTAAGTGAAGAGCGAGGTATAGAAAACATCGAGGAGCCCGTCCATGCCCCGGTCGCCGGAGTTCACGCGCATGTCGAGTTCGCGAAGCAGGCGTTGCGCGCGGCGTTTCGCGACGCCCGACGACGGTTTGACGATCTCAATGTCGTAGCCGGTCTGGCAAAGGCGCTTCCACGTCCACACGGCGTCCGAGATATCGGGAATGGCGTCGCGCAAGAAGCGGTAGACCTGCAGCATACCGAAGGGCGTGCCATTGGGAAGGGCGACAAACTCGCGGGGAATGCCCTGGTAGTGACGCTGGTCTTCCGCGAGCGATACGGGGAACGGTGCTCCGCCGCGCTCGCGGGTGGTGAAGGTTTCGGCGCGCGGGGCGGGTTGCACGTTGCGACGGAAGCGTTGGAGCCAGTGGAGCATTTAACGGCGATCCTCGTGGGTTGGTTTCTAATCAGTTAGCGCGGGGCGTTGCACAGAGGCTGGAGGGGGAACACGGACAGAAGATAGGCCGGAGACTGGAGGCTGGAGGCTGGAGAGGAAAACTAGTAAGACGGCCAGGCATGGGCGGAAGAGAGACTGGAGGCAGCCCGATCTGGCGGATCCGACTGATCGGACCGATCCTACGGATCGGCCGGCTCGCCTGGAGTTCGCATTGCGTGCGGGAAGTCGCCCATACTTGGGGAATCGATATTGCGGCAGCGCATGGGAGGGCTGAAGGTATGCGGCGGTGGCGTGGCGTGCTTGGTTTGGTTATGGCGGCGGGGCTGGTATTGAGTGCGGCGGCCCGGGACGGCGCGGTGAAGGCGTGGGAAGGCGAGATCGTGATCCCCACGTATCCCATCTACGGTGCGGACGTGAATCCGAAGATCTTTGAGCTGGAAGGATCTATCGTCTACCCCTACACCATGCAGGACCACCTCTCCACGGTGAAAGAAGAGCGGACTTACCGCGCGGTCTTTCTGGAGAATGAGTACCTCAAGGTGACCTGTCTCCCCCAGATTGGCGGTCGCATTCATTCCGTGCTCGACAAGACGACGAACGAGCAGATGTTTCACCTCAACAATGTGATCAAACCGGGGCTCATCGCGATGCGCGGCGCCTGGGTCTCCGGCGGGATCGAGTGGAATCGCGGGCCGCAGGGACACACGGTGACGAGCTTCTCGCCGGTAAACGTCGTCTCGCAGACGCACGAGGATGGTTCCGCCTCGCTGGTGATTGGCTACCGGGAGATGAACTTTCATACGCGATGGAATGTAGTGTTGACCCTGCATCCAGGCAAGGCGTATCTCGACGAGCAGATCCGCATCTACAACCCGACCGATGGCACGCACAGCTACTACTTCTGGAACAACACGGCGTTCCCCTGCGTGCCCGGGACGCGCTT
>JAHDWY010000512.1 GCA_023384315.1 Candidatus Hydrogenedentota bacterium
ATCCCGTGCTCCGGCATGCAGGGGCTGTAGATGTTGAACAGCGCCGGCCGCTTGGACAGGAGACCGCGAATCATCCCTTCGATGAGGTGGGACGTATTCGCCATCGTCCCCTGCAACACGAAGGTCGTCCGGTGCCCCATAGCGATAAGGCCGATTTCCTTGCGGATTTCTTCCTTACCCTTTTGGGCCTTTCCGTACTGCGCCATATCCGACACCTGACCCGTGAATCCGGAGGTGCAGGCCTGGCCGCCCGTGTTCGAATACACTTGCGTATCCAGCGCCACGACCTTGATGGGTTTACCCGTCATCATGAGGCGCGACAGGTTTTGGAATCCGATGTCATACAGGGCGCCGTCGCCGCCGACCGCCACGACCGGCGGGCCCAGGGCGAATTCTTCATCCGTAAACTTGGTCCAGTTGAAGTACCGGAAGTATTCCTCGTGTTCCTTGTCCTTGTACTTGCCTTCCAATTCCAGCTCTACCATTCGGATCGCTTTGAAGCCTTCGGCCATTTTCGCCATGTGGCCTTCGAAGATTCCGAGCGCCATGGAGGTGCTGTCCTGGAACAAGTGGTTGGTCCAGGGGAATGGGTAGGGGTTGAAGGGATACGTGGAACCCCAGACCGAGGTGCAGCCCGTACTGTTGATCATGCCCAGGCTGGAGCGGCCGCGGCCTGTCGTGCCTTGGGTGTACTGCCACTTCAGGTGCTTGAGTTTCGCGAGCAGTTGGGTTACGCGCTTGAGCCAATCACTGTCCAGCGGGGCGCTGACCCTCGCGCTGTCGAGCGCGCCCGAAAGGTTGGAGAGCGTGAGATCCTTGTTCTTCAGCGCGTCGATGGCGGAGACCATCGCGCTAGTGTCGCCCACGTCGACCGATTCGGCGAGGCGCAACCGGATGTGCTTTTCGAGGCTCTGTATCAGTTCCTCGATTTTCGCAACATGCTTCGCCACACGCGGCCGCATCAGGGCCTCCACCGTCGCTGTGAAGAGGTGCATGACCGTCTTTTCACCGCAACCGAGGCAGGCGCCGTCGCCGCCGACCATGGACTTATAGTTCGTCTTGTCGAGCAGCAGGGTTTCCAGCGCGCCAATGGCCTCTTCCAGGTCGTCGATGCGGATGTATTCCTTAGACGTGTTCGGGAGGTCCAGCCAGAACTCCCAATTCTTGCGAAGGCGCTTGATCGTATCCGGTGTCTGGACCGTCATGTGAAGCGCGTCATCCGGGCAAACCTGCACGCACTCCTTACAGCCCTTGCACGTGTACGGATCGATCGTGATGGACAACAGACCGCCGCTGCCTGCGGCGTCCTTTTCCTTGAGGGAGTAGAAGGGTTTTGTCAAGGCGAATTTGAAATCCCCGATAGCTTCCAGGAACCAATCCAGCTCCTGTGAAAGCTCGGCACGGTCGGCTTCGTGGAGCGTTTGGTCCTGGCGCAGGGCGTCGACCGCGATTTGCAGGTACGAGTCCACGGCCGCGTCTTCACCGCCGGCATTCATCAGGTCGCGGAGCTTGCGTTCCATGGTGCGCGTCGCTTTTCGCAGGTGCCGCACGGTCTTGCCACCCGCTTCGACGCGTTTAATCGCCGTTTCGAAGACCTCGGATACGGAGTTTACGAGACCTGGGATGGCCGAGTCAGGGCAAATGGTCCAGCAGGAGCCGCACCCCGTACATTTCTGCGGATCCCACTCCGGATGGTTGAAGCGAATCTGCGTCATGTCGCGAAAGACGCCCGTCGACGCCGGAATGCAGCTCATTCCGATGAAGGGGTCCGTCAGGTTGTCGCCGCCCTTACCGGTCATGTAGAAGTTCCCGGTCTGTTCCCAGAACCGGTGGATGTCCGTGGCTGCGGCTTCGCTCGCGGGTTGCTCCTTGAGCATGACCGGAATGGCGATTTCTTTGCGCAGGGCCGGGCTGTCGTCCTCGACGAGCACCTTTTCCGTAATCTCCACCGACTCAAGGAAGCCGCGCCGCACGACCTTCAGGTTGTCTTCCACTATCCGCGCGCCCTTCGCGCCGAACTTGTGCTGCAACTGGTCTTCGATCGCTTTGAACAGGGCTTCCTCGCTCAGGTTCGCCTGCTTCATCACGGGCGAGGCGTTGAAAAAGGCGCCCATGAAGGCGATGCCCTGCATGCGGAACTGGAGTTCAGAATCCGTCGCGATTTCGCGGGCGATCTTGAAACCGTCCACGTAGAACACGCGGAGGTCGTTTTCGAGGATGATCTGCTGGAACCGGCGCGGGATTTGCTTTGCCCAGACGTCCTTGGGATCGTCGTACTCGCTTTGAATGATGAACACGCCGCCTTTCTTCAAACCGGCAAGCGGATTCGAGTGTCCGAATACGTTCGGGTCCGGCGACAGCACCACGTCCACGTAGAAATACTCAGAGTTAATGCGAATCGGTTCCGGCGCGGCGGACAGGTAGTAGGTCGTCGGCTGGCCTTTCTTTTCGGAACCGTACTTCGGGTTCGCCTTGATATGGTAGCCGAGCAGATCGAACAACGTCATCGCCAGATTCTTACCGGTCGTGATGGCGCCCCAACCGCCGATGGAGTGGAATCGCACCGTGATGCTGTCTTTCGGCATCAGGTTCGGGTTTTCGCTCCCGCGTACGGACAATTCTTTGATGTTGGGATAGCCGTCCAGGATCTGCTGCTGGTAGATTTCCTGTTTCGGCGTGAACGGCTTATCGTGAATGAAATCGATGGAGAGATAGTACAGCTTCTTCTGCTTACCGTCCGGCAGCATATTCTCCACCGCGCCGATGAGCGCTTCGGGCTGCAGGTCGCGGCTTCCGAGACCGTAGGAGCCCGAGTAGAGCGTCGGCATGTCGTCCGACTTCTTGAAGGTGTCGTACTTCGGATAGACGGGGCCCTTGCCGTTGGACTTACCGTTTTCGAGGCATTTGTTCAACGTGGCGCGGACTTCGCGCATGAGGGGCAGGTCCTCGGCCAGTGGCTGGTCGGTGCGTTCCAACACAGCCACGCCTTTGCGGCCTTTCAGGATGGGTCCGAGCAGGTCGCCCGGGAAGGGCCGGAACATGGTCAGATTGACCACGCCCACTTTGATGCCGCGGGATTCGCGCAGGTAGTCCGCGACGGCTTCCGCGTTCGGCACCACGCTGCCCTGTCCGACGATGACGTAGTCCGCATCGTCGCATTTGTACGTGGCTACGCGATCATAGCGTCGCCCGGTCAGCGCGTAGAACTCATCCATCGCCTGATCGGTCAGCGCCGCAACGTGGTCGAAGAAGAAGGGCCGTTGCGCGGCGACGCTCTGCATGTAGGAGTCCTGGTTCTGCACGACGCCGGCCATAACCGGGTTGTCGACGCTCCACAGTTCCGGGATGCGGCGGCGATACTCCCCGAAGATCAGCTTCTGTGCCGGGGTCGGCGTTTCGATAATGTCATCGGGCAGGCCGAGGTATTCCGCGATCAGTTCCCGTTCCGGGATCAGCAAGGACTCGATGAGGTGGGTGGTCAGGAAACCGTCCTGGGCGCAAATGCCGGGATTCAGGGATAGCTCGGCAATGCGGTGCGAGATGATATTCAGGTCGCAGGCTTCCTGGACGTTCTTGCCGAACACCTGAAAGAAACCCGTATCGTCCACGCAGTGATAATCGTCATGACCCGCATGCACGTTAAGGGTTGCTTTGGTCATGGCGCGGCAGCCCATATTCAACACGTAGGTGAGGCGCTTGCCCACCGCCGCGTACAGCGACTCGTGCATGTAAGCGATACCCTGGCCGGACGAGAAGTTGGTCGACCGCAGACCGGTCATGGCAAGTCCCGCCGTGACGGCTGCCGCGGCGTGTTCGCCTTCCGGTTCGATGAAGATCAACGGGCGGTCAGACACGTTGATGTGCCCCGCAGCCGCGTTCTCGGCCCAATACTCGCCCATTTGCGTAGACGGCGTGATGGGGTATGCACCCGCGGCGTCGGAGGACTCGCGTTCACACATGATGACCGCGGTGTTTCCATCCATCGCGTCCCGTTTGCCGGGGTATTTGAAGGTCTTTTCCTTTGCTTTCATTTCTCCACCTCAGTCTCGGTTGCGACTCATATATGGGGCCTGCGATACGCGTACGGATTCGTCAGCCAACAGGCAATGCCGATTTCCGCGTGATTTTTCGCGCT
>JAHDWY010000513.1 GCA_023384315.1 Candidatus Hydrogenedentota bacterium
AAAAAGCGGTTGGCCGCCGAACTGGAAGATCGCGAGCGCGAACTGACCAAGCTTCAACTCGAACAGCGCGAGTGCGAAAGCGAAGTCTCCCAGAAGCAGGAACAGATCGTCAAGTACGAACAGCAACTCCTCAGCGTCAAAAAGAACGAAGAATACCAGGCCCTCCTTCACGAGATCGATTTGCAGAAAAAACAGATCGCCCAGAAGGAAGAGCGCATCATCTCGGTGCTTGTCGAGATCGATGCCGCCAAGGAACGCCTCGCCGAAGACAAGAAACGGATCGAGGCCGAACGCAAAGTTATCGACGAACAGTGCGCCGAGATCGACCGGGAACTTGCCGAAGCGGTCGCGGCGCGCACCGAACTGGAGAAACAGCGCGCGGCTTTGGAGGCCCAGGTCGACTCCAGCCTCCTCTCGCGATACAAACGAATCCGGGCGAACAAGAAGACGGGCCCTGCCGTTGTACCCCTGAGCGG
Source organism: Candidatus Hydrogenedentota bacterium (assembly GCA_023384315.1). GTDB lineage: Bacteria > Hydrogenedentota > Hydrogenedentia > Hydrogenedentales > SLHB01 > JAHDWY01. Next base: position 477 of record JAHDWY010000513.1, read on the forward strand.
CACCATCTGTACCGGTTGCCATATGACCGTGACCGCGCAGATCGTGAACGAGATTCTCGGCGGCAAAGTCCACGCCTGCGCGCATTGCGGCAGGCTGCTCTACCACGCAGACAACCACGAGGAACACGAGGCGCGCATCGCTTCGCAACAATAGTTCGCGCGGCGCCCATTCCTCCGGTGTGAGAGTACACACACATGCCATTCTTGAAACGTAGACGGTTTGTTTCGGTCATCGGACGCAAGAGCCACGTGCCCGACGGCATGTGGATGAAGTGTCCCGGCTGCAATCAGGCCGTTACCCGCAAGGAAATCGAAGACAATCAGTTCGTGTGCACGCACTGCGATTTTCACCATCGCATCGGCGCGCGTAAGCGAATCGAGTTCCTCGTCGATCCCGACACCTTTGAGGAAACCCACAAGGGCGTGACCTCGTCCGACCCCCTCGGATTCGTGGTCGAGGAAACCTCGTATTCCTATCCCAAGAAGGTGAAAGAATCGACGGAGAAGTCCGGCATGTCAGAAGCCATGATTACCGGCCTCGCTTCCATCGAGGGCACCCGCGCCGCCCTCGGCGTCATGGAGTTTGGATTCCTCGGTGGCAGCATGGGATCGGCGCTGGGCGAGAAATTCATCCGCGCCGCGGATGACGCCATTCGCGAACGCGTACCGCTGGTCGTATTCTCCTCCTCTGGCGGCGCTCGCATGATGGAAGGTATCTTGAGCCTCATGCAGATGGCCAAGACGTCCGATGGCGTCCGCGCCATGAACGAAGCCGGGATCCCCTACATCTCTGTTTTGACCCACCCGACCACGGGCGGCGTCTGGGCCAGTTTCGCGAGCCTCGGCGACGTCATCCTCGCCGAGCCCAAAGCCCATATCGGCTTTGCCGGTCCGCGTTTGATTGAAGGTGCCTTGAAGGTCAAGTTGCCCGAAGGATTCCAGTCCGCCGAATACCAATTCGAAAACGGGTTCGTCGACGAAATCGTCAGTCGCACCGAAATGCGGACCATGCTCGGCAAACTCCTGGCCTATCTCGCGCCCCAGCAGTGAACCCCCGCGATTATCTTGCCGGGCTTGAGTTCCACGGAATCAAGCTCGGTCTCGACAACATCCGTCTCCTCCTTGAGGCCGCGTCCAATCCCCATCGCGACTACCCTGTAGTCCACGTCGCCGGCACCAACGGCAAAGGCAGCGTGGTCGCAATTCTCGACGCGATCTTACGCGCCGCGGGTTGCACCGTCGCGCGTTTCACGAGTCCACATCTGGTCGACGTGGAAGAGCGGTTCCTGATCGATGGTATACCCATGCCCGCGGATTCATTGGACGCCCAGATCGCATACTTCAAGTCCATCGCGGACACCATGCCGAATCCGCCGACCTACTTCGAGCTGTGCACCGCCATCGCCTTCCGCTGGTTCTCTCAAAAGAAGGTAGACATCGCACTCATCGAAGTCGGTATGGGAGGGAGGTTCGACTCGACAAACGTCGTCGATCCCATCGCATGCGCCATCACCAACATCGACCTTGAGCACACCGCGTACCTGGGAACCACGGTCCAAGCCATCGCCTTCGAGAAAGCCGGCATCATCAAACGGAACGTCCCCGTCGTCGTGGCTGAACGTCAACCCGCGCCGCTGAACGTGATACTCGACCGGGCCGCGGAGGAAAACAGTGCCGTCCTTCGCATCGGAGCGGACTTCCATTACGCCCTACACGGCGACCCCTTCGCGCAAACCATCGACTACACCGGCTCCCGCCTCGTCATCAAGGAAACGCCCCTCGCCCTGGCCGGACGCTACCAAGGCGACAACGCCGCCACTGCCCTCGCCCTGGCCGAACTGCTCATGAACTCCTATCCCAGCATCACCCGCGACGCCGTCTACGAAGGGCTGGCGTCGGTCCGGTGGCCTTGCCGCATGGAACGGGTCTTGGGCGATCCCCCCGTCATTCTCGACGTGGCCCACAATCCCGCGGGTATGCGCCGCCTCGCGGCAGATCTTCCCAACTGCGTCGTCGTCCTCGCCGTCTCCGCAGACAAGGCCGCCGCCCAGATGATTGAAGCTCTCGATCCCGTCGCCGAGGAACTGATCCTAACCCAGTTCATCGGAAACCGCGCCACCCCCGTAGATTCCCTGCGCACCGCGGCCGGACCCCGCCCACACCGCGTCGCGGATTCCCTCGAAACCGCCATCGCCATGGGCCTCGCCGCGGCTTCCGAACACCGGCCCCTCGTCATCACCGGTTCCATCTTCACCGCCGGCCAGGCCCGACAAATCCTCACCGGCCACTACGGCGCGCCGCCGCTACGGTTCTGAACCGGCCGCGCCGTTCAGAATGTCCATAGCGTCCATTCCGTCCTTATCGTCCATCGCACGATCCCGCCCGTTTGCCTTGGGCTGTTCTCCCGGCCTATCCTAATCCTACAACGCGGGAGACATTCCAATCCCGCGAAGCGGGGAGGTTGGCGCCATGGACGAATTCACGCGGTGGTGGGAAAGCCTGAGTCAAAACGCCCGCTGGGCCATCCGGGACGGATCGATCATCTTCGCGGGCCTCTGCATTGGCCTCATCGCCGGCCGTATCGCGAAGGGAATTCTCATTCGCCGCAAAATCGACCGCTATCTGCGCGCGCCCTGGAAAGCCCACGAAGACGCCGATCAGCCTATCCTGGCCCGGCGGGATCCGTCATTGCTCACTTCCACCGTCGGATGGCTCGTAACCTTGACCGTCTGGGTCGGCACCGCCGGGATCCTCGGTTGGCTGCGCAACATCGATCCCCTGGCCGACTTCGCCGTATTGGCCATCACGCGCGGGTGGCAGATCGCCATCATCGTCCTCGTGTCCGTTTTGGCGGGCGGATGGCTTGCCCATTCGCTATATGGACTTTTCCAAACGCCCTGGCTCAAGCGCGAACTCGACGGCCTCTTCCCCAGCGCGGCGAAAGCCGAAGGCTCCTTTTCGGACACCGCCGCCCGCGCCGTTTGCATCTTCATCTATGCCGCCTTTCTCCTCTTCGTTCCCGTAGCCATCGCAGGGCTCTTCAACTTCGCATCTTTCGCGCCCCTCGTCGCGCCCGCCTGGCACCTCTGCGCGCGCCTGCTGACCGTGCCGGTGGCATTCGCCGTCGGCTACGTCGGCCTGGCTTGGGTCCGGTCGCAGAGCAAAGCGACCGCCAAAGAAGGCGTCGATCGTTCTGAACTCGAATACTACGTCGGGCTCGGCATCATGATCGGCACGACCGTGTTCGCGCTCGCGCTGCTGCTGGGCGTCTCCAGCGGGGCCGGCGCGATCGCCATCGTCGCCCTGGCCTGTTTTCTCGCCTTCTTGTTCTGGCCTGTGCGCAAGCACCTGCGCGATATCTGGGCGGGTTTTCTGCTCCGGTTGCAAACCGTCAAGATGTACCCTTCCGGCGAGGGGGTCGCCGAGGTCAAGAAGGTCGGACTGCTGATGACCAGCGTATCCCGCAACGGCGAAGAGACGCTTCGCAAGAACACCGATGTCCTGGCCGACGTGCTGAAAGCCTCCAGGGATTCCAGCCCACCGGACGCTTCGCTCCTGAAAATGAGCGATACCGAGTCAACCTCTGGTAGAAGACGCACGACCGTTTGAAATCGGCCCGCGGCCTTGGCACTCTATTTCTGATTGTCGAACCG
>JAHDWY010000514.1 GCA_023384315.1 Candidatus Hydrogenedentota bacterium
CTGACGAAGATTACGCCGCCCATGAGGCCGCGCCCAAGGGCCGCGACCGAGGGGATCGCGGCGGTGACCGCGGCGGCCGTGGTGGCCGCGGCGGGGACCGGGGTGGCGACCGGCGCGGTGGCGGCGGTGGTGGTGGCCGAGGCGGCCGTGACCGTTCACGCCGCTAGAATATAGAACCACACGCACTGGCGCTTCCCGCGGGAAGCGCCAGTGGTTTATTTTGCGGTGGGCGGTTTGACAGAATGGTGACATCCCCCTGGCCGCGGCCGGGCCGGCAAGCTGCATGATTTTTCGACAGGAGCTACATTTCTCATGTCTTCGGCAATGCCCTCTATCACGCATGACACGACATCCGTTCATAAGCTCGACAACGGGATCACGGTGCTTCTTGAGCCGCTTCCCTACCTGCGATCGGCATCGGCGGGCGTCTGGATCAAGACTGGTTCCTCTAACGAGCGCCCGGAGCAATCCGGCGTGTCCCATTTCCTGGAGCATCTGTTTTTCAAGGGAACGACCACGCGCACGGCACGCCAGCTTGTTGAAGCCGTGGAGTCCAAGGGCGGGCATCTGAACGCCTTTACTTCGCGCGATTACACCTGCCTGTACGCGAAGATGTTGGGCGAGCACGTGGGCACGGGCATCGAGATCCTGGCGGATATCCTCAAGGATTCGCAGTTCTTCGATTTCGAGAAAGAACGGAACGTCGTGTTGGAGGAAATCGCCAGCATCGAAGACGTGCCGGAGGATCACGCCCACGATCTCCTCGTACAACGGCTTTGGCCGGATCATGCCCTCGGCCGGCCCATCACCGGCACGGAAGAGACGCTGACCGCCATGACCATCGAGGACGTGCGCGCCTACTTCGCGGAGTGGTACCGCCCTGAGAATCTCATCATTTCGGTTGCAGGGAGCTTTGACGAAGACGTGTTGCTCGAACAGATCTCCAATGAATTCGAGACCATCACCGCGCCGTCTTCCTTGCCCCGGCCGGCGGCGCCCACATTCGGCGCGGGCACTGGAATCGTCGAACGCGACGTGGCGCAGAACCACCTCTGCATGGGCTTCCCGGGACCCGGCATTCATGACGAGCGGCGGTATATCTACAATATGCTCAGCAGCGTGCTGGGCGGCGGCTCGACGTCACGGCTCTTCGAGACGATTCGCGAGCAGGAAGGCCTCGCCTACTCGATCTACACGTTCCACTCCAGCTACTGGGACGCGGGCATGATGGGGTTGTACGCCGCGATCGCTCCTGAGAATCTGGGCAAGACCATCGACCTGACCTGCGCGGAATTGAAACGCGTGCGCGATGAACTGGTACCCGAAGACGAAGTCGTCCTCAATCGCGAGCAGCTCAAAGGCGGCATGCTCATGGCGCTGGAAAGCACCTTCAACCGCATGACGCGGATGAGCAAGTCGTACATGTATCATGGACGCATCCTCACCACGGACGAGATCGTCTCGGCGATCGACACCGTCACTGCCCGCGACCTTCAGGAACTCGCCCGCGAACGGTTTACGCCGGAACAATGCGCCATGGTGATCCTCGGGCCCGCGAACGGCAACGCCTACGAGAGGGCGCCCTTGTGAGCCGGGCCGTCGACGTGCGCATCGCCCAGGAGCCCGGTACTGAAGATATTCCCCTTCCGACTTACGAAACGGAACATGCCGCCGGTATGGACCTTCGAGCGGCCGTGACCGAACCCGTGACCCTTGCGCCCGGCCAACGTGACCTCGTTCCGACGGGACTGCGTATCGCCTTGCCGGATGGGTATGAAGCGCAGGTGCGCCCGCGAAGCGGACTCGCGATTAAGCACGGAATCGCGCTCGTGAACTCGCCCGGGACCATTGATGCGGACTACCGGGGCGAAATCCGCGTAATTCTCGTGAACCTCGGACAGGAACCCTTCACCATCAACCGGGGCGACCGGATAGCCCAAATGATCGTGGCGCCCGTAACGCGCGTTGCCTGGCAAGCAGTTACGGAACTCGACGCGACCGTCCGGGGCGAAGGGGGCTTCGGACACCCGGGACGCTGAGGGTGTCGCCGGAGTCACGAGCCCAGCGCCGTGACTGGCCGAAAGCAAAATTCGAAATACGAAGCACGAAATCCGAAACTAATCCGAATGACCAAAATACGAAAGAAAGGCGCTGTGTCTGGGCATTTTCGCCGAATGCCGTTCCTGGCTCAGCCGTCGTTTGTACTGCATTTGACTCGCGCGGCGTGTGTTCGATATACTTACGTGTTATGACTTGGCCCTAGTTCGGGCAACCCTAACGCGTTGTCGCTTTAACGGTTGGAGCGAACGTAACGCGAAGCAAAGGAGATTCTGGTGAAACAGACCTTTCAACCATCTAATTTGAAACGTAAACGGAACCATGGGTTTCTGGTGCGTATGGCAACGGCAAGCGGTCGCGCAGTGATTCGGCGCCGGCGGGCTAAGGGACGCAAGCGGCTTTCCGCCTGATTCCGGGGGGGCGAGTCTTGTGCCCGGGCCACATGCCTTTCCAAAGCGGGAGCGCCTTACACGACGGCGGGAGTACACGGCTGTGTTTCAGCATGGCCGGAAACGCGTGGGTCCTGAGTTTATCTGCTTTACCCTCCGGCGGGACGGGCAAGGCCGGAAGATGGGCTTCGCGGTGTCGCGCAAGGTGGGCAACGCGGTCACACGCAATCGCGTCAAGCGCTATCTAAGAGAGATTTATCGCGTCCATCGCGACGACCTGTCTGACGATATCCACTTGGTCTTCGTTGCACGGCCCGGGGCCGCCAAACTCGACTTTCACCAATGCGCCAAAGCGGTGCACCGTCTCCTGAACTCGGGAGAGGAGTCCCGTGGGTAGAGTGTTCATCGCGCTCATCCGGTTGTACCAGATTACCCTTTCCCCGTTCCTTGGACAGAATTGCCGGTTTACGCCGTCCTGTTCGCGTTATGCCATCGAGGCCATCGAAAAGCACGGCGCGCTAAAGGGACTTGGATACGCGATTTGGCGCATCCTCCGGTGCCAGCCGTTTTGCCAGGGCGGACATGACCCGGTTCCCTGAGGGGAATCAAGCGCCGCCTCACGATGTATACCTGGGAGAAATCCTTTGATTGAAGACGAACAAGAGAAGGCCGCAGCACGAAACCAACTCATCGCCATCTTCCTGATGATGGGGCTGGCACTCGTCTATTTCAATTTCTTCGCCCCGACACCGTCCCCTCCGACCCAAACCCCCACGGACGCGGTCCCTGCGGGACAACAGACGGACGCGACGCCTTCCGACGTGTTGCGCGCTGACACAGCCGCGGAACAAGTCGAAACCGCCGACGCTACCGGCTGGCCAAACCTGCCGCCTCCCGCAGAGGATGTTGACCCGGCCACCGACGATATCGTCATCGAAAACGACGATCTCCGGCTCGTGTTCACGCGAATCGGCGCCCGGCTCAAGAACGCGTACGTCCTTCTGCATGAGAACGGGGAAGACGAGATTCAACTGATTCCTGCACAGGGCGACGCGTCCGACCTCACAGCCGTGTACCCCTTTGGTCTGCGGTTCTCCAACGAAGAACTGCGGGACGAACTCGACTATCGCCGCTTTGACGTGGTCGAGCGGTCGGACCGATCGATTACGTTTGGCCTGACCCTTCCGGAAACGGCGGAAATCAGAAAGACGTTCACATTCGACGAGGCCTCACACGTCCTCGATGTTAACGTGGAGTACAGAAACCTCGAAGCCGAGCCCCGCGTGCTGGGGATGGATCAGGAGCCGGCGTTCATCGTGAACTGGGGTCCCAACGTGGACTCCCATGATCTCAAGAAGGGCGTTCGCCAGACTTTGATCTGGCGTGTGGCCGGAGCGAACGACTGGACTGCGACCGCGAAGATGGAACCCGGCGGCGACGGCGAGCCGTTTGTGGAGCGCATCAGCAGCCCCGAATGGATGGGCGTGAAGAGCGCGTACTTCATGGTTGCCATGAAGCCCGAGTTTTCGCCGAGCGTAGGCTGGGTGACGGGAACGGAGAAGCGCTTTCGTTTTGGCGTCGGCGCGCCGCGCGCTCAGATCGAACCCGGAGAGACCCTTTCGGCAACGGTCCGAGCCTCTGTTGGCCCCAAT
>JAHDWY010000515.1 GCA_023384315.1 Candidatus Hydrogenedentota bacterium
AAATGGCGGAGCAGTGCCGCGATTTCATCGCTGCCGATAGCGAGCAGCCTTTCTTTCTCTACTTCTGCACCGTCGAGCCGCACCGGCCCTTCAAGCGGGAAGGGTCCGATACGTTCAGTCCCGACGACGTCATCGTGCCGCCCTTCCTGCCGGATATCCCGGAGTGCCGGGAAGAGTTGGCCCAGTACTACGGGTCGGTCCAGCGCGCCGACCTGGGCTTGGTGCGATTGATCGAAATCCTGAAAGAGACGGGGCGTTGGGAAGACACGCTCGTGATCTTTCTGTCCGATAACGGCATCGCCTTCCCCGGCGCGAAGACCAACGTGTACGAGCCGGGTATTCGACTGCCCTGCGTTGTGCGCAATCCGTTTCAGGAAGCGGAGGGCAACGCCTGCGACGCCATGGTCAACTGGGCGGACATCACGCCGACGATTTTGGACTACGCGGGCGTGCAGACGCCGGATACCACGTTCCACGGAAGGTCGTTTTTAGACGCGCTTTCGGAGGAATCGCCGGAAGGTTGGGACGAGACGTATGCGTCGCATACGTTTCACGAGATTACCATGTACTACCCCAACCGCGTGATTGTCGAGCGGCAGTACAAGCTGATCTGGAACATTGCGCACGGATTGTCGTTCCCCTTCGCGTCGGACCTGTGGGAAGCCGCGACGTGGCAGGCCGTGCTCAAGCGCGACTTGACGCACTACGGGAAGCGCACGGTTGATGCGTATCTGCACCGGTCCGAGTTTGAGTTGTACGATCTGCAAGCCGATCCAGATGAGGTGAATAACGTCGCAGACGATCCGAAACACGCAGATGATTTGAAGCGATTGCAGCAGAAGCTGCGAGACTTTCAGCAACGCACCAACGATCCCTGGATTTTGAAATGGGAGCACGAGTAGAACTCGGGAGAAGATAAAAGATGCGGAAATCCGTCGCGTTGTGCTTGGTTCTTTTGTGCGCTGCCGCCCCGGTATTCGCGCAGCCTCCTGATCCGGTCATGGAAGGTACGACTACCGCGGGCGCATACTCTGTGCATCCCGACTCGGCGATCTCGGGCGTATACGGTACGTGGGCGGTGACGTACACGGTCGGCTCCGACGGCATCGCGGAAGGGGGTGGCATTCGCGTCCAGCTTCCGGACGAAATGCACGCGGGACCCCGGAACAGCGCGATTCGTTTGCAGACTTCCAGTCCCTCCGACGACCACTATGTTACGGCATCCTGCTCGTGCGATGAGGTAGAGTTGCGCGCGTGGGTGGAGCACGAGGTCGAGAACCAACTCGTGAAACACGCGAAGCCGTCGTTGGACGGTAGGTTTGAACGCTACGTGTTCGTCGTGCGCGTACAAGTGGATGAGGGGGCGCTTCAAGAAGGGGACACGGTCACCGTAGTTTACGGTGATACCAGCGAAGGAAACCGCGGCATGCGCCCGGGCGAGGTGACAGGGACTGAGCTTCCCGTGCTCCTGGCGGTCGACGCGAATGGCAGCAATACTTTCGCCCTTCACACTGCGCCCGCTTCGATTTCCATCGAACCCGGTCCGGCGGCGTACATGCTCGTGCACGCGCCTTCGCAGGCCGTCGTGGACAAGCCAATGCGCGTGCTGGTGTCGTTGCTGGATGCCGAGAACAATCCCGTACACGTGCCCGCGTCGCTCCGGCTGAGCATTGAGACCGGCGAGGCGGCCCATCCATTGGTGGTCGACATTCCGTCAGGTCAGGGCTACGCGGAATTCGAAGCGATGCCTCAATCAACCGGCACACTGCGATTTCACGCATGGGCGGATGATAAGAACATCAGCGCGGTGTCCAACCCCTGCGTTGTTTTCGCAACGGAGCCGGAGTCTCAGGTTTTGTGGGGCGAACTCCATTCGCACACCCACTACAGTTGGGATGGCGTCGGCCACGACAATTTTGATTATGCGCGCTACGCGATGGGTCTCGATTTCTACGCGATGACCGATCACTCGAACGAACCGGCGGCGGAAGGTACGAAGGGCCTGCATCCGGGGATCTGGGATGAGTACAGCGCCAAGACTGAGAAGTACAATGCGCCGCCCGAGTTCGTGACCATCCACGCCTACGAGTGCTCCTTCGGTACGCCGTATGGACATCACAACGTATTCTTCCGAGGCGCGCCGGGCGCGTTGATCAATCCGCAAAAGGCGACGCTTCCCGAGTTATGGAAGGCGCTCGAAGCAGGAAATGCGCTGACCATTCCGCACCATACGGGAAAGTTCCCTCAAGATGTTGACTTCGGCTTTCACGATTCCGAGTTGCGCCGCAATTTTGAGATCTACTCCGGCCACGGTCTGAGCGAGGCGTACGATCCCAGCCATCCGCTCTCGTTCGAGCACAGTTGGTTTACTTCCGATTCGCGGAGTCACGACGGACCGACTTTCGCTCAGGATGTGTGGGCACGCGGCATCTATTTGTCGACCGTGGCCGCGTCCGACGACCATCGCGCCCAACCCGGTAAGCCCTTCTACGGATTGACGGCCGTGCGCGCGAGGGAAAACTCGCGCGACGCGGTATTTCAGGCCTTGTACGATCGGCGCACCTACGGCACTACGGGAGCGAAGATCGTTCTCGATTTCACGCTCAACGGCGAAGCCATGGGATCGATTCTCGAATCGGTCGATACTGCCGAATTGAAGCTGGAAGCCATCGGCACGGACACCATCGCGCTGGTGGAACTTCTCCGGCACCAGCCGGGCGAGGACGGGTTCACGGTAATTCAAGCGTGGAAGCCCAACGCGCTGGAGTTTTCCGAAACGTTTACGGATGAGGCCTGCGCCGAAGGCAGCGTGTATTACATGCGCCTGCGTCAGGCGAACGACATCGGTGGCCGCATCGTGATGGCCTGGTCTTCGCCCATCTGGATTCGCGGCGAGGAGTGACCGCTTGATGAAGTGCGGGCACGGTACAAGAGGAGACGAACATGCATAGCAAAATCACCCGGCGCACTTTCATTGGAACGGGCGCGGCGGCTTTGGGAGCGGCGGCAACACGTTCGGCGCGCGCGCAAGAAGCGAGCGCAAACGAAAAGTTACGCCTGGGGTTCATCGGCGTAGGGAATCGCGGCGGACAACTGGTCGAAGCCTTTTGCGAACAGCCGGACATGGAAGTGGCGGCGATCTGCGATGTCTATCCGCCGTATATCGAGAAGACGAAGGAGCAATTGGGCCGCGACGTTGACTCGTACACCGACTTCCGCAAGCTTATCGAACGAAATGATCTCGACGCGGTGGTCATCGCCACGCCCGATCATTGGCATGCTATTCAGACGATAATGGCCTGCGACTCGGGCAAGGACGTCTACGTCGAGAAGCCGCTGTCCATCACCATCCACGAAGGACGCCGGATGGTCGAGGCTGCGCGCCGCAACAACCGCGTCGTGCAAGTCGGCACGCACCGTCGTTCCTCGCCGCTCTATCATCGGCTGGCCGAGATCGTGCAGAGCGGCAAGATTGGTTACGTGACCGTCGGTCGATGCTATCGCCTGAGCAACATGTATCCCAACGGCATCGGCAAGCTGCCCCATTCCGAGCCGCCGGCCGGCCTCGATTGGGATATGTGGTTGGGGCCGCGTCCGGAACGTCCGTATCAGGACAACATCTGTCCCTACAACTTCCGCTGGTGGAAACTGTACTCGTCGCAGATGGGGAACTGGGGCGTCCATTATCTCGACGCGATACGTTGGATGACGGGCGAACTCGCGCCGGCGTCCATCTGCGCCATGGGCGGCCGGTTTGTGGTGGATGACGACCGCACGGTTCCCGATACGCTCGAAGCCAACTTCCAGTTCGCATCGGGACGCCTGGCCATTTTCGGTCAATACGAAGCCAGCGGCGCGCCCGCCATGCGCAAGGGTGAAGTGGAATTGCGCGGCACCTTGGGGACGGTTTACGCCTCGGGACCCAGCTTCGAGATTGTCCCCGAACGTGGCGGCCAATTCCAGGATTCCGAACCGCGCATGGAACCCATGACCGATGAGGAACCGGGCAGCAACGCCGCATTGACGGCCATGCACGCGCGGAACTTCCTCGATTGCGTGAAGTCGCGCGAGAAGCCGAACGCGGATGTGGAG